>JAPLCS010000210.1:0-3970 GCA_026392145.1 Fimbriimonadales bacterium
ATATTTCCAATCACCGTCAATGATGATTGAATCGACTGAACCTATGTAGAGTGGTTGTCGAGGGAATGGTTTTGCATTCAGGATTGAGTTGAGCTGGGATTTACCATCCGAGTTTGTTAACCGGCTACTCTGAATTCCTGCCATCTCTGCCAAAGTTGGAAAGAGGTCCTCAACCTGGATTGGCTGAGCTAAGATATTTCCCTCACGAATATGGTTTGGCCATCGGATCAGTGCTGGAGTGTGGATGCCACCTTCATAGGCCGTTCCTTTTCCTGCCGTCCACGGTAAATTGTTTCCCCCTTCGCGCCTACTGCCGCCATTGTCTGAAAAGAAAATAACCACTGTGTCGTTTTGAATGTTTTCAGTTTCAATCGCATTCATCACTTGCCCGATTCCTTGGTCGAGTGCTTCGATCACGGCGTGATATAGTCCTAACTTTGTTCCTTTGCTGGAGTTCTTTTGGATGAGTTCATCGGGAGCGGAGAGAGGAAAGTGAGGGGCATTAAAGTTAAGTTGAAGATAGAACGGTTTTGATTTGTCCCTTGATTTGATTTGGCTGGAAGCTTCGTTGGCAAGCAAGTAGGTTGAATAACCTTCTTCGTTTATTGTCTTACCGTCTCTTTGCCAATCAATATTTCCCGTCTGCCCCGTGTGTTTGAAGTAATTGACTTCGGCGTTTAGGAATCCATAAAAGTGGTCGAATCCTGCCGTCTGCGGTGTATTCGCTTTTCCTAGGTGCCACTTTCCAACAAGTGACGTATTGTAACCTTCTTTACTCAAAATTGAGGGAAGTGTCGTGGTACCTGAAGGAAGTCCCTGTTGCCGTGGCCCCAGTGCACTGAACATGCTAACTCTTCTTGGCGAGTTCCCTGTCAGTAGTGCGGCTCTTGTTGGGCTGCAAAGTGGATACGTGTAAAATCTGCTGAGTTCGGTACTTTGGTTAGCTAACTTGACTAGATTTGGAGTGTCGATGGTTTTGGAGTGAAAACCAACGTCGCTCCAGCCCAAATCATCTGCTACGATGACTACGATGTTAGGCTTTAGTGGTTTAGAGTCTTTTTTTTTACTTCTTCAATTGCTGGAAAGGGGCATCCTGCGACCATATCCTTTGGTGCTTGTGAGAGTTTGAGAGTAGGTGCCGTGATTTTGACTAACGATGCCAGCTTGTTATTGAGTTCGCTTAGCATGTCCCGGCTGTAGCCTGGATATGATTTGACAATCGTTCCGTTGGCGGCAATCAGCGAGGAATAAATGCTTCCTTTCGCATTGTAAGCGTTGATAATTTTCAATTCTGGATCGGAAACCAGTTGTCCTTTCCAGCCGATTTTCTTAGCCCATTCAGCCGCGTACGAGGCGGTGGCATTTATTACACCGACCACCTTAGCTTTGTCTCCAAAGGCAGCTTGAATTTGGTTATAGAATGGGGTTGCATCTTTCGAGCAAGGGCATTCTTTTTCAATGAAAACAAGTGCAATCGGTTTTGATTGGCTGAGGTCTTGAAGGTTGACCATTTTGCCGTTAGAATTTGATGCTTCAAATTTTGGTGCGGAGGAGCCAGCTAGCTGAGTTGCCTCTTTGAGCATTGTTTCAGTAATGGGGTGTTCAGTTTTAGCTCTGAAAAACAGTGGGTTCTTCTCATTTTTTGGAATTCCAGCTGGGTTTTTCGAGACTAGGAACTGACCCATTAGACCTCCATCTTCGTGGTTCGACATGTGACAGTGATACATGAACGCATCGGAGTCGCTAGCGAAGTCATCGAACTTAGCAATGAAAGATACTTTGGCGTTGCGAGGTACGTAGACGGTGTCTTTCCAGCCTTGTTCATAGGCGGGTACTGGACCATCACTTCTTGAAGTGATTTTGAATTGGACATCATGGATGTGGAAGGAATGCCCGAATACCCGATCGTTTGAGACGGTCCACTCTTCAACGTCGCCTAACTTGATTACTTGGTTGATGGTGTGCATGTCGTAGTACTGGCCATCAAAGTAAAACTCCCGCTCTGGTGGTCCAATCATTCCATTTATTTGGATAGTTCTGGAACGATTGACTTGTTGTTTGGTGGGGAAAGCGTTCGAAGTCAGAACTGTTGGAAGGCTAAGGATTGGATTCTTTGTCCTTTCACCAACATTGATTCTGAGTAGGCGATAGTTAAGGTTATTTAGATAGCTGCCGTTGGGCGGAGCTGTTCCAGGCTCACCACCTGGAAAACCAAAGCCTTGCCCGGCATTGTAGGTAAAGAGGTCAACTTTGTCTCCTAGACTATTTTTTGAAAGATCAACGAGGATTTCCACTCTTTCACCTGCCATCAACTTCATTCTTTTGACTGGAATTGGTCTGTCAACTAACCCTCCGTCAGTTGCGATTACATAGAACTCTCTTTCATCTGGGAAGCCGATGTTGTATCCCCGTTCAATTTCAGCGTTTAGCAATCTCAACCTCACCATTTGGTTCGGCATTGTGACCTCGGGATCCATGGTTCCGTTGATTAGTTGATAGTCGCCATACTTGTCACTGTCACCTCTAAAACTAAATTCATCGTTCAAAAGGAACCTTCGGCTGGTCATTACTAGAGGAATATCATCGACCCCGTAGTTCCTTGGTAGGGCGAGTTTTGATTCGATGGAGTCCTTGATGATGATGAGACCACCTGCACCGTAAGTCAGTTGCTTTTGAGTCGTTTCGTGGGCGTGGGGGTGATACCAGTACGTCCCGGCGTTATTGTCGACTTTGAATTTTGGAGACCATGTTTTCCCTGCCTCAACAATTTGGTGTGGACCGCCATCCATTGCAGCCGGAATATGGAAGCCGTGCCAGTGGGTGGTGGTCGGTTCATCTAGTTCATTCTTGACGTTGATCTGAACCGTCTCACCTTTATTGAACACCAAAGTTGGACCCCAGAAAGATTCGTTGTTGTAGGCATAGGTCTTCGTGGTAGCACCTGACCAAAACGATTTTTTTGTAGTGTGAAGATTGAGATTAAACGATTTGCCAGAGACTAATTCGGGAATGTGGAGTTTCTGGAAGACTCGCTTTGATGTTTGAATCTTTAGGAACGGATTCCCAACTGGATCAACACTCGGCGTGTGATACGAACATAGTCCAAGTATCAATTCCAGCATTTGGAACTAGTGTAGTGAAAAGTTATTTGGAATTTATGAGGTGAATCGAAGAATTTCAATTCTTTAGCTACATCTTGCCATAACGGCAAGGATTAAAGACCTCAAGTTGGGTCCGCCTTGGGGAAGAACGGACCCGGTGGGCTTGGAGGGTAATACGCCTCGAAGGTTCCGGAGAATCTTCTCGATCGTACTTGTGATTCAGTCGGGGAATGACCGCCTCACGTGTATTGTTTTCCTCAGTTGAATGCTGAATTACCCCTGTTGGGTTGCTAGGTTGAGAAAATCTTGGTGTTTTACGGCGAGATTGCTGGGATATGGATTCATTTCAGGTTAAATTGTCTCGTGATTTGTTCTCTTTTGCTCGCCATGACACCTGGATATCAGTTGGTATTTCAAGATGAATTTGACAAAGATGGCAGGGTCGACGGAACGAAGTGGACCTATGAACTTGGTTTTGTTCGTAATCGAGAGGCACAGTGGTACCAACGGTCAAATGTCTTTGTAGAAAATGGTCACCTTATTATTGAGGGTAGGAAAGAATTTGTGCTGAATCCGAACTATGACGCTTCAGTCAGTGGTGCTCCCAAGGGATCAGCTGCTCGTCCGGAAGAAGACTGGAAGAAGGCTCGACCATCGGCAGAATACACGAGCGGAAGCATCAAGACCCGAGGCCTACATTCTTGGAGGTATGGTCGATTTGAGGCAAGGGCAAAGATTAACCCCATTAAGGGTTTATGGCCAGCTTTTTGGATGGTGGGTGATACTAAGCGATGGCCGAGTAACGGTGAGATTGACATTATGGAGTTTTATCAGCAGCACTTACATGCAAACACTTGTTACGGGGACGG
>JAPLCS010000210.1:4017-5557 GCA_026392145.1 Fimbriimonadales bacterium
GATTCCTTCAAAAAGCCTATTGGTGACTTTTTTAAGCAAGATCCAGATTGGGCTAATAAATTTCACGTCTGGCGAATGGATTGGGACGAAAAAAGCATAAAAATTTATGTGGATGATTTCTTGATGAATGAGACCGATATCACCAATACCAAAAACGCGGATGGATTTAACCCCTTTCATCAGAAGCATTGCGTCATTTTGAACTTAGCAATTGGCAGTACTGGTGGTGATCCAAAAGATGTGGAGTTTCCGACTCGATATGAGGTTGATTACGTAAGGGTGTACCAGCAGAAGTGAAATCCTTTGATTCATCGTTTGCGGGTCCTCCCAAGGTGAATGCTTCCTACCGTTTGGAATCCCAAACCAAGGGCTTGCAGATTACTTTTTTGGTGAGCGGTGACGCACTATGTCACCCAGAAGTACTGCCCAATGACTTTTTTGAAGGACTATGGAAGTTTGATTGCGGAGAGTTGTGGCTTTATTCAGCGGAGACTGGGCGCTACCTTGAGTTTAATTTGGCACCTAATGGCGCTTGGTGGTCAATGGTTTTTGAATCACCCAGGGTGCGTGCTAAAGGATGTGGATCACCTAATTGTATCACCAGTGGAACCATACAAGAGGGTTTTTGGCAGGCAACGCTTTTTGTGTCCTTTGAAGAAATTGAAAGGTGCCTAGGTGCGTGCTCGGGGTGGAGTGGCAACGTAACCTTGGTTATTGGTGGATGTCCTGATAACGAAGTGCCACTTGAGAACTTGCATACGATTGTGCCTTTGAAAGCGGTGGACTTTCATCGACCTCAAGACTGGGTTCGATTAGAAAGCCTAGTTCTATAGTTAAGCGGCATCGACAAAGAAGGTTCTCTCGTCGCTATTGAATCGGCTGATAAGTGAAAATACAACGTCGGGGTCAAACTGGGTGCCTGAGCAATTTCTGATTTCATCAATTGCATCTGCAACGGACCAGGCTGGCTTGTAAGCACGAGCGTGAGTAAGAGCATCAAATACATCTACTACGGCAACAATTCGACCGCTGAGTGGGATATCGGTGCCTTTCAATCCTCTTGGATATCCTGAGCCATCCCATCTTTCATGATGAGTTAATGCGATTTCCTCTGCCAACTTGAGAAGTTCAGATGAACTTCCACTTAAGATATTTGCACCAATTTCTGAGTGCTTCTTCATTTGGTCGTATTCTTCGGGAGTCAGCTTTCCTGGCTTCAGAAGAATGTTGTCGGGAATACCGATTTTTCCAAGGTCGTGTAGTGGAGCCGCCAGTCTGATTTGGTTTACATATTCTTTATCCATTCCGAGTTCTTCGGCAATGGCGGCAGCCATTTCTCCCACTCTAAAAGTGTGTGCTTTCGTATCGTCATCTCGGTACTCGGTCGCAAGACCAAGCCGTTCAACGATTTCCACTTGCGTTTGCATTAGGTCTTGGGTGCGCTTTCGTACGGCGGCCTCAAGTAGCTCTTTGTCCTTTGTAAGTGATTGGTATGAGGCTCTGACCCTGAGCAAGTTTTTGACCCGAAGTGTTACTTCGT
>JAPLCS010000262.1 GCA_026392145.1 Fimbriimonadales bacterium
ATGGCTTTCTGTTCTTTGGAAGGAAATATGAACCTTGCTGAGGAGTTTCTGAAGGAAACTATTCAGCATGCACTTGATCACTGTTTGCCAGACCTTGAGTTTTTTAATCAGCGGATTGAACCTGACTTGCTCAAGACATTAACACACGTTGTCGAGAGCGGCTTTGAACGAATGACTTACACTGAGGCTGTCAAGCACCTAGAGAACTCGGGGCACACCTTTGAATATCCAGTTGAATGGGGCACTGATCTGCAGAGTGAGCATGAGCGGTGGTTGACAGAAGTCAAGGTGGGTCGTCCGGTGATTCTTACGGACTATCCTAAGGAAATCAAAGCGTTTTATATGCGGATGAATGAGGATGGAAAGACTGTTCGCGCGATGGACGTGCTTGCGCCAAGAATCGGAGAGATTATTGGTGGTTCTCAGAGAGAAGAACGACTCTCGAACCTTGAGCAGAGAATTCTTGAGCAGGGGTTACCGCTTGAGGCTTACTGGTGGTACCTTGATTTGCGAAGATTTGGATCGGTTCCTCATGCTGGGTTTGGACTTGGTTTTGAGCGATTGATCATGTATGTCACGGGTATGAAGAACATTCGTGACGTCATTCCTTATTACCGCGTACCGGGAAGCGCTGAGTTTTAATGTTTAAGCGATTCCAGCTCGATCCACGCATTAAAAGCGAGCTGGAGTCCCAGCGTGTTCTTATCACGATTGGGCTCGTTTGTTCGTCGCTGGCCGCTTTACTGACAGTTGGTACTGCCGAACTGACAAAGAGAATTCTCGAAGTCATTGAACTGTTGGCGAGAGAGAAAAATCCAGCTGACACCAGCAAGTTATGGTCGGTTTGCCTTGGAATCGTGCTTCTTTTTGGTGCCAGATACTTTTTGGTTCGAGGGCAAACTTTTTATCTGGCTGAGGCGGTCGCAAGGCTCACAGGAAACCTTCGGCTTAAAATTATGCGGAAGCTTGTTCGTCTTCCGGTGACCTATTTTAACGAGAAGAAATCTGGTGCGATACAAAGTGTTTTAGGAAACGATGTCAACGTTTTCCAGTCAGCGGTCCAGATTTTGAAGGATTCGATTGAGGCTCCCGCTAAAGCCATTGGCATGCTGATTTATCTGATTGTCCTGCAATGGCAGATGGCGTTGATGACGTTCTTGCTCATTCCAGTGCTGGGAATAATTGTTCACCAAAACCAAAAGAGGATGAGGCGAGCCCAGGACGAGGTGCAGGCGGCGCTTGCTTCGATTACGAGTACATCACAAGAGACTTTGCAAGGCATTCGGGTGGTGAAGGCATTTGGTGCTGAGACTCAGGTTGATGCTGAATACCTTAGGCTGAATGAAGAGGGTATTGCTACTCAGTTAAAGACTGCCACTTTGCTCGCCAAGCTTAGGCCGTTGGTGGAGTTTTTAGGTGCTCTTGGTTTGGTGATTTCATTCGGGATTGGCGGTTGGTTGGCTCTTCACGGTGATATGAACGTTCCAAAGCTTGCGACGATGGCATTCGCATTGGATGCCATTAATCAAGGTTTTAAGGGAATATCTGGACTCTCAAGCACTTATGCTTCGGTTCAGGCTGCTGCCGATAGAATTTATTCTGAGGTGCTTGATGTTCCAGAACCTCCAGAAAATTCTGGATCAAAGGTGCTTGATCAAGTGACGGGGCATATTGAATTCAGAGATGTAAGCTTTGTTTACCCTGATGGTACGCCGGCATTGAAAAATGTTAGTTTTGCGATTAAACCTGGACAATCGCTGGCACTCGTGGGACCAAGTGGCGCGGGTAAGTCGACTATTGCTGACCTGTTGTTGCGTTTCTATGAGCCGACTTCGGGGATGATTTTGCTTGATGGCGTTGATATCAAAGAGATTGATTCGAAGTGGATGCGCACTCAGATTGGGGTTGTACCGCAACAAACTTTCCTTTTTGCGGGAAGTATTGATGACAATTTGAGACTCGGCTCGCCTGAAGCTACGGACAGTGACATTGTTCAAGCCCTTGAAAACGCTCATGCCTTGGACTTTACGAACGAGTTTAGAGAACGGAATGTGCCTGTTCTCGGTGAGCGAGGTGTCAAGTTGAGTGGCGGACAAATGCAGCGTATTGCGATTGCGAGAGCCCTTGTGCGTGATCCGAAAATCCTTCTGCTCGATGAGGCAACCAGCGCTCTTGATGCTGCGAGCGAAAGTGCTGTTACTGAGGCATTGCAAGAAGTCATGACTCGACGAACGACTTTATTCATTGCCCACCGATTGACGACGGCGGCAAGGGCGGACGTGATTGTATTTTTGAATAAAGGTGAAATTGTTGAAGTTGGTACGCATAAGGAATTGATTGCTAAAGATGGTGCTTACGCCGCTCAGTTCAGACTCTTCACCTCGGGAGTACTAGGAGATAGCTTTTGATAGAAGCAGTCTCGGCAGGTATTGGATTACATCAATGTGAACTGCTTGAGCAGGTTTCGTTTCTGATCAAGCCGAGTAGCATTTGTGTAATTTTAGGTCCCAATGGGGCAGGTAAGTCAACACTGCTCAGAACCCTTGTTGGATTGATTCCCCCTTTGAATGGCGAAATATTGTATCAGGGTAGGAATATCCATCGCATGTCAGATTCAGTTCGAGCCGAGTTGATTTCTTGGATTCCGCAAGAGGAGTCGTTTGAATTTGGATGGAAGGCGGAAGAGTACGTGGGATTAGGGCGTGTTGCACACAACCACACTTTGGTGGAGACGAGTGAGGATGTGGACGCCATTCGAAGTGCGATGGAACTTACTGATTGCAGGCAGTTGGTTGGACGATCTATTCTTGAGATGAGTGGAGGGGAGCGGCAGAGAGTACGTCTGGCACGTGCCATCGCTCAGGAAACGCCCGTGTTGGCGATGGATGAACCAACTTCTCACTTGGACATTGCTCATCAGTGGGAGTTTTTAGCGAAGTGCGAAGTACTAAGACAAACTGGGAAGACACTGGTGATATCATTACATGATGTTAATCAGGCGATAAGTTTGAACGCCGAGTATTTGTTGGTGTCACCCCGCTCTGTTCAACATTTTGAAACTAGCGATTCTTTGATTCGATCTGAGGCTTTGACGTCGTCGTTTGGAATTCACTTTGAAACACTTACAAGTGCGGACGGAAGAACTGTCTTAGTGCCTAGAACAGCGGTTTCTTCTTAATCTCTGCCCATTTTCTCGGAAACTTTCGTTGCGTCGGACGAGACTTGCGGAAGATGGGAAATTTCCGGATGACACCGGCTATCGTCCGTTCTTCAATAGCAACGAGTTCAAGACCAAGGCAGTTCATGGGCTTTTCCTCCCACGTGTCGTGTGCGGTTCTCATTGGAACAAAGAATCCACCTATTCTCACGAACTGAGCAGAGATTTCAGCTTGAATCGCCAGCGGAGCTACAGCTCTTCCGGTGACAAAATCAAATTTTTCATGAAGCTGGCATTCCTCAGCTCGTTCTGAATTGACTTCGAGGTTTGGCAATAGTTGTGATTTTAGAAAGCCTAACATTTTGCCGTTGGAGTCCATTCCTGTGACGTGCAAATCTGGTCGTGCTGCTGCGAGGGGCCATGACGGGAAGCCGGGACCACAACCAATATCTAAAACTTTTACACCGTCGCCGATGAGGGGTGCAATGAGAAGTGAGTCGAGGAAATGGCGTGACCAACATTCTTCCCTTGGAACTCGTGTCAGATTCATTACTTCATTTGCGGTGTAGAGAGCCTCTTCAAAGCTTTCAAACGTGTCGAGTTGAAAGTCAGTCAGTTCCACGCCAATGGCAAGTGTTTCGGCACGGAATTGGTCTCTGTTCATTTCTTACTTTCTAGTATGAAGCGGTTCGGAAGGTGAACTCAGAGAATCGTGTCTTTTGAGAGTTGTTCATGCAACGTGGATAAGTAATTTTAGTGGGTTTTTTGATTGAATAGGCAGTTGTTGAACGCCCTGGAATGTTTGCTGCCAATAATAAACAGGATGTTTGTTTCGGGGCTGGCAGTAGGAATATTGGGTAACGCTGGCTTTTTTAGAAGCGGTCAACTGGTGGCACTACCCAAGATTCAAGGTTTACCAGCACCACATCCGTTTGCAATTTCTGCCGATGGACGCACCGTCATAGGACAGTTTGCGCCGGGAAATCCTTTTGTGTGGAAGGGAAGGAGCATTGTGCAGTTCAAACCATTCAAAGATGTTTTCGCACATTTTGTTCAGGGAGTGTCTGCCGACGGTTCAACCATTGTCGGAAAAGCAAATGCTGGGTTTATTTGGAAGCTTGGAAAGTCTAAGAGTTTGCCGAATAAGGGGACTTTTTGCGTTGGCGTTTCTGGAGATGGTCGTGTAGTTGTCGGCCAAGAAGAGTGGCAAGAACCACTTGGCTCAGAGGGAAGTGTGACCAATCAGAAATTGAAGGCTAGGGGGCTTCGGCGTGGATTCATTTGGAGAGGCGATTCCGTTGAAGTGGTTCCTGAATTCGCACCACTTTGTATTTCACTTGATGGAAAAGTCATTGCTGGCGTTCATACCGAAGGTGAGAAAACAAGCGCCTATGTACGGAGTGGTAAGCAGGTCACAGCACTACCGGTGCCAACGGAAACTTCGGATTCTGTTGCATATGCAATCAATCGAGATGGGGCGAGAAAGGTTGGATGTGTGACCCTTGAGAGCGGTAGCACGCAAGGGATTTTGTGGAAAGGCTCCGACAAATTTGTACTTTTGCAAAATAGAGGCGCAAGCTTTGCGGTGGCAAAAACAGTTACTCCGGATGGTTCGTGGATTGGAGGCTTCGCAGGAGACGACGCAGCAATTTGGGAAAGTGATGGAAAGGTTCGATCTGTTGCCTCGTTGCTTCAGAGTGCAAAAGTTGCCACTGCAGGATGGCAGTTTGAAAGTGTCAATGGGATAACCCGAGTTGGGAACAAACTATCATTTGTTGGTTGGGGGCACAGAAACGGAAAGGAAGCCGGATATTTTGCAACCGTTGAATTAGTTCGATGAAACTAAAGTGTGCCAATCAGTGTATAACGAGACATGCGTAAATTTGCGTGGCTCATCGTTTGTCCCATGTTGTTGGTGGCCTGTTCTAAGAATCCGGTAGTAGGTAAGTGGAACATGTCTGGTGGCAGTATGCCAGCAGCTGCCAAGTCGGTAGTTGAATTCAAGGGCGATGGTACTTTTGTCATGAACGTTGAAATCAGCCAGATGGGAATCGTTGCCAAGATTGATTCTTCAGGTACGTATAAGATGGAAGGCGAGAAGCTGACTACTACGATTTCAAAGTTTAACGTAGATGATTCTCAGATTCCAGCGGCATTTCGACAGGTAGCCAAATCTCAAATTGAGCAATCGATGAATAAACCAAACGAGGGTACGTTCAAGCTTGAAGGTGAGACGGGAACTTGGACCACTGCTAACGGTTCTATGACTCTTACCAAAGCAAAGTAAATTTCAATTGCCAAGTTCGGAATTTGAAGTTGGCCGTTCCATTCATATTGGTACTGCTCCAAGCCAGAGATTGATTTAATCTCTGGCTTTTTTATTGAAAGAAAGGTGATTTAGTGACGAAATGTCATATAATTCAGTTCCCGGAATGCAGTGTTGCCACCGGTTCGCGCAGATTGCGAGCTAGTGATGAGACATGTATTCTATTAATCGAAACGGCCAGGAAATTCTGGAAGCTGATGCTTGTGGAATTGGATTTTTAGCTTCAAAAAATGGGGTTGCTACACATAGCATTGTTGAAAAAGCCCTTAAGCTCACCAAAAATTTTGATCACCGAGGCGCCTCAGGTCATGGTGCTGGAATCCAAATTGATATTCCCTGGGGCGTGCTTTCAGAGCGATTTCCTAAGTTTCATAAGTTAATTGCGAGGAGGTACTTAGCGCTTGGAATGTTCTTTTTTCCACAAGATGAAGCGCTCAGAAACATGTGCAAGTCGGTGGTGGAGGAATTGGCACTCATCGCCGGTTCTGAGGTTCTGTCTTGGGAACTAGTGCCGATTGACACACGAGCACTCGAGGCGGGCTCTTCTGCACTGAAAACAGTTCCAGTAGTGGAGCAGGCACTACTCAAGCACCCGGATAGGATGAGTGAAGATGCTTGGTTTGCTTGTCGTTATTTCCTGCGACTAGCGATTGATCACGATTTACATGAAATTGCAGGCGATGAATTTACAACCGTTTCACTCTCAAACCGAACGGTCGTTTACAAGGGGCTTTCTGATCTTTCGAAGATTGATGAACTCTATCCAGATTTGAAGAATGAGGATTTGGCTTCTCGTTTTGTCCTCTTTCACAGTCGATACTGCACGAATACAACGACTGCTTGGAGGAGGGCACAGCCTTTTTGGTCGATTGCACACAACGGAGAGATATCGACAATCGCAGGGAATGTAGCTTGGTTTCAGGCGATTGGAAAAGATTTGGTTGCGAATCTGGTCAAGAAGTTCCCAAGTTTAGCTGGGATTGCTGAGCACGTTGAGGGCGTTATCTGCGCTGGAGGTAGTGACACTGCGAACCTTGATGACATGATGATTGCTTTGCTGGCTGGTGGTATGAGCTTTCCCCAGGCGATGCTTGGACTATTACCAAGTGCGGAAAAGGCATTAAAAGAGAATGATCCTCTGAGAGACTTTTATCAGGCGGCTCGAATTTATCTTGGCGCGTGTGATGGACCCGCCGCTCTGGTGGGATGCGATGGGACAACCGCTGTAGCACACCTTGATCGTAATGGATTGCGACCCATGTGGGCTCAGGAATCTGAAGACTTTCTATTGGTGGCGTCGGAGCTTACGGGCACTATTGATATTGGGTCGGTTTCCATTCAGAAGGTCTTGGGTACGGGGGAGACCTTACTTATTGATCTTGATAAGGGGAAAGTTCTTTACGATGAAGCGGTACGAGATTCGGTAGCGAGAGAGGATTTCCATCTAGTCTTTAGTCGAATAGTGGAGGGAGAAGAATCCACGTGCGTAGAACCGGAACTTAATCTATTGCCTATTCAGAAGAGCTTTGGGATGACTAAGGAGGACCTTGATGTTCTTATTTTGCCGATGGGAGATACTGGCAAGCAGCCACTGGGGGCGATGGGCGACGATACTTCGCCTGCGGCAATGTTGGATGTTTTGCCGCGTCGTATTGAGGATCATTTTAAGCTTCGTTTTGCTCAGGAAACGAGTCCTCCGGTTGATCCGATTCGAGATGAATGGGTATTCGATACCTCTGCCACTATTGGAGACCGAACGGGCCTGTGGGCAAAATCTTCCGGTCACTTGTATAGCTTCAAGCATCGCGTCCTGAACTTGGGCGAAATAGAGTGGTTGAAGCATCAGGAGCGAGTCTGCGTTTTCTCGATTTTGGTTGACAAGTGTTGTGATTTGAATGCTGCGATGGAGCAGGCCTTGAGCGAGGCTGAAGTGTTGGCTGCGAAAGGTGGCGTTCTAGTAATCACGGATCGTTATCCATCTGAGAACCTGATTGCGTTGCCCAGTTTAAGATTTATGAGTCAACTCCATGACCGACTGGTGCAATTGGGGACCCGTCCACGAGTGGGACTTGTTGCGGATGTTGGTATTTGGGATGTTCACCATGTTTCACTGCACATTGCGGTGGGAAGTGATGTTGTGTGCCCTTGGATTGGGTTATATTCCTTATCGCCGAGTGCGAGGCAGCCTTATATGGAAGCTCTTCGGAGTGGATTTGTTGAGGCAATGTCTATGATGGGAGTCACCCCAGCGGTTGCCTATTGTGGTTCTCGATTGATTGAGGCCCTTGGATTAGATAAGGAGTTTCTGGCGAGGGAGTTCCCTGGTGTGCCAGGTCATATCAGCGGAATTGGTGCGGAGATTCTGAATGCTGAGTGGTTACAGTTTCATTCTAATGGGTTTACGGAAGCGTTATCCGGTCTCGTGGACGCAGGTGAATTCAGACACACCAGAGATGGTAGGCGGCACGCGAACAATGCGGAAGTTGTTCGTTTGCTTCAGTCAGCGAGTGGGTTCTCCAAAAAGATTCATGAACATCGACCTGGAACACTTGAAGCATATCGAAGTTATTCCAAATTAGTTTCGGCACGGAGCCCGATTTCGATATTGGATTTGCTCGAAGTAAAACCAGGGACTGCGATTCCATTGGATGAGGTTGAGAGTGAGACCGCAATTCTGTGGCGCTTTATGGCTCCTGGAATGAGTGAGGGCGCACTGAGCGAACCCGCACATAGAGCGGTTGCCAAGGCATTTAATATCCTTCATCGCTATTGCCGGATTGTCAATGGTGGTGACTTTGCGGGAATTGGGCCAGTCGCTAACTCTGGCGAAGGCGGATTTGACAAGAAGAGAATCGGTACCTCGGAAGGGAATCGAAGTATTCAGTACGCGGGGGGGAGATTTACGATTACTCCGATGACGGCTGCCTGCGCAGATGAAGCGGAAGTGAAGTTTGCCCAAGGGGCCAAACCTGGAAAGGGAGGTCAGTTGCCGGGTAAGAAAGTGTCGCCGATGGTTGCGAACCGCCGTGGTTGTGAACCGGGTTATGAATTGGTGAGCCCACCTATTAATCACAATTTGTATAGCATTGAAGACGTTAAATTGATGCTGGAATCTTGGCGTCATTTGAATCCGGAAGTGAACTGTTCTTTGAAGTTTGTTGCTACTACGGGAATTGAAATGGTAGCAGTCGGTGGCGTGAATGCTGGAGCGAATCGAATTCATGTATCCGATGGATGTGGAGGGACCGGAGCGGCTAAGCGTGTCGACCAGAAGCACGCTGGAACGCCTGTCGCATCGGCGCTTCCGAAAGTCCATGACATGCTGATTGACGAAGGGCTCCGTCAGTTTGTTGAGGTGAGTGTAGACGGTGGAGTGCAGAACGGTGAACAAGTGCTCAAACTTTGTTTGCTGGGTGCTGATAGGGTTGGCTTTGGAACTTCGTTGCTGGTCGCCATTGGGTGCTCTATGTTGAGAAAGTGCCACTTGAGTGGAATTGAACCTAATGACCCGCTCGGCAAGCGAAGACTAGGTTGCACTCCTGGAATTGCCACACAGGATCCGGAGTTCATCTCTCGGTTTAGTGGAAAGGCGGTGCATATTGCCCGATTCTTGAGATTTGTTGCTCAAGATGTGAGGGAGCAAATGGCTAATCTGGGGATTCGTTCACTTGGCCAGGTGATTGGGCAGCGAGATTTGTTGATGGTGAAGCCTTTTTTGGCTGGCAAGGCTCGTATGCTTGATCTTACGCCGTTGGTTACATGCTCAAGAGAGAACATAACTTTGCGAGACTTTGGTTTGCAAAAGCAATCTACTCTGCCACAGATGAGAACTCAGGAATTGGAACTGGCTCAATATGTTTTGGATACCGGAAAGTCGACTGAGGTGATTCAGGAACTTTCCAATGCAGATAGATGTGTGGGAGTTGGTGCTGCTGGTCTTATTGCAAGAAAGCACGGTGATTTAGGAATTCCAAAGGGTGTTCTTCAGTTCATACACCACGGTGTCGCGGGACATTATTACGCAGCGTACTCCGTTGATGGATTAAAGTTTGATATCAAGGGAAATGTCGCGGATTCGTGTTTTACTGCTGCCTATGGTGGGTTGCTGGTTGTAAAGAGTCCAACCCTGAGGTCAGGATTAGCTCTTGTTGGAAGTTGTTTCGGCTATGGGGCAAAAGGAGGCAAAGCGTTTATTGGTGGTCTTGCTGGCAACAGATTTGGAATCTGCTTCCGTAAGAACCACGAGGGTGGCGGACCATGTGTGGTCGTTGAGGGAGTGGGTGCTAACGCCTTTCAGTACATGACAGGAGGAGTCGCCGTGGTGCTTGGACCAACGGGTGCGAATCTTGGTGCCGGGATGACCGGTGGAAAAGTGTATCTATTGGATGCTGATAATAGTTGTCTGAATCACCATTATGTTAATTCTGAAGGGTTGTCTGAAGTTGAGAGCTACGAACTAAAGTCTTTGTTAGAGGAGCATTTGTTCCACACCGGCAGTGAAATTGCACGAGATATTCTCAGGGATTTTGAACCGAAGCGGTTTAGTATCGTGAAGACTCGATTGGCGCCCGAAACGTTACCTGAATGGAAAATTGAAGCAAGTCCGTCGACACGATAACTGCGTTTAGGCAGGCAAGGAATCGAGGGCTAAACGGATGTTCCAGTGTGCTTCTTCGAGAGCGATTTTTGCCTCGTCGGCTGTCGCATTTGAGAGTTCACAAACTATTCGCACACAACGATCTCTCAGTTTGGCGTTATTGGCTTTGACGTCTACCATCAGGTTCTCGATGACTTTGCCGTTGAGCACCATGGCACCTGTGGAAATTCGGTTGAGGGCAAGTTTTTGGGCGGTACCTGCTTTTAGCCTTGTGGAGCCGGTAAGCACTTCAGGACCTGTGTCCAATAGAATTCCAAGGTCAGCCTCTTCTAGAAGTGGGGTGTTGGGGTTGTTGGCGATTCCGCATGTCCAAACGCCTTTTTGTCGAGCGTGATTGACTGCTGAGAGCACGAAAGGCGTTGTTCCACTTGCGGCAAGTCCGATGAGGATATCGCCAGATTTCTTTGGATGGCTGCGACTTCGTCGTCTTCTGCGTCTTCTACGGCTCGACCAGTGGCGGTTGGGCCACCGCTTACGATCGCGACAAATCGATCGGGATCAATTCCAAAGGTAGGTGGCATTTCGGCTGCATCTGCCGTTGCGATTCTTCCGCTGGTACCCGAACCGGCGTAAAATATTCGGCCGCCTCTTTTGAACGTTGATGCCGCCTGCTCGATGGCTTGTGCCAGACCTGACTCTGCAAAGGTTAGTGCTTTTTGAACTGCCGTTTCTTCCTCGTTCATTAGGCGGACAATTTCAGACGCGGACATTTTGTCTAGTCCCCGAGATCTTGGATTTCGTGATTCAGTTCCCATGGTAATGACCGTTTAATTCTTTGGCAAGATAGACCGCGCCGTACAGAGGTGGTTTAGTCAGTCGATGTACATTAAATTGCTTACCGCATACTGCTTTTTCGAGGTATTCGATGAAGTAGTCACGGTAGATATGAGATGCTTTCCAGACTCCACCGCTCAAGCTTATATTTAAGATGTGTTTATCGGAGTGATATTTTTGAATGTGATTGACGGTTACTTTGACTAACTCCGTCATGTTTCTATCGAGACTTTTAAGTGCGTATTCTTCGCCGGCAATGGCGTCGTGACCAATACATTTTGCGAGGCGTCCAAGAATGGTTGCGGGTGTCGGGGCCTTGTACACTCCTGTCACAATGACGGATTCTTCTAGGGAACCAAAGACCTCATTAATTGTCTTTTTCAAGTAATCGGTGGCTATTTGAGGGTTTTGGAGGAAGTGAGTGACCGCATCTTTACCGAAGAAGAAACCTGATCCCTCGTCTCCCAGGATGTAGCCTCTTCCGCCGCTTTTAACGATTGAATCGCCATACCGGGAGCATACGAGTGAGCCAGTGCCAGAAATCACGCAAACATCGGCATCGTTAGCAGCATAAAGAGCAGCCGTATAATCGGGTTCCGCTCGATAGTTGGCTTCCACTTCGAACGTGTCTTGAAGAATACCGAGACCTCTTTCTCTACTTGTCTCACTTATGAGACCGGCAAAGCATCCGCATACAAAATCAGGCGTCGGACAGCCTCGCGTAGCGCTAATGAGATTTCGGCGAAGACGACCCTCTGGTGTGGAAGCTAAATTTGCTGCTCCACTTTGACCTTGGAATAGAATGTTGCCTGAATCGTCTAAGGCAAGCACGCGGCTTGAAGAACCACCACAATCTAGGCCGACATAAACGCTCATTCCAAGCAAGAATAGTACCCGTTAGATGACCTTAACAAACCAGAATCTTTGCTCTGATTCTCAGATTATTCACGGTAAAACTTCGATATGTCCGCGTCGCTCAAGGATGCTGAGTAATGCCATTCGAAGTCGTTCTTGGGTGTCAAAATGAATGTCTGGGTCATACCAGGTGTCGATGTGGCGTTTAATTTCTTCTGGAAACGCGAGGGGTGGAAGTGTAATGAGTTCGGGGACTTCCCATTCGTACCGTGGCCACACGTGGGCATGTAGGAATGGATCTACGTTTCCATAGATTCCGTAGTTCACTCGTTTGCATTCGGTGACCAATTGAACGGCT
>JAPLCS010000201.1 GCA_026392145.1 Fimbriimonadales bacterium
AAAAGGCGACCGACCAGATCATCCATCCGTCATTGAGGAAATGCCATGCCTCTGGAAATACGGCGATGCCGTTCAATCTCGCCCGCGAGTTGACGAACCGGTGGCACCAGAAGAACCCAAAGTGGATAAAAACGAAATCATCAGGATTACTTCTGCAAGACGAATTGTGAAAGAACTTGGGAAAGGTGCACGTCCTAAACCACCTAAAGTTAAGAAGCCCAGAAAGCGTCGAAAATAGATAAGCTGAATTTTCAAAATTCTCTTCAAATCAGCGAAAGTTGACAAAATTTTCGATGCCTCAGCCTAACCAGTCGGCTTCAAGATTCCGATAAAAATACTTGTAATTACTCCTAAGCACGATTGCACATTTCACTCCTAAGGTGACACGGTTGCAATGATTGACGAGGTTGTATGAGCCATGAGGCGGATTTTTCGTGCAACGAACAGCGCAAAGTAACACGAGTAGAAATAGGACTGTAAAGACGATTTTTCGTCGTATCTACCTTCTTCTCCAATTGCTCTCAAGTGGATTGCTTCTGCCACTTGCAATATCTCTGGCATCTTGTTACACGATTTATATTCGCTTTGAAAATGAAGTTCAAAGCCTCAAACAACAATACGTGCTAGAAGAGCGACAGAAATCCATCCAGCACACCTTGACCGTCAGCAATAACCTCAATTCCCTGTACTTAGGTATGCGAGCAATTGCAACACTTCCAGACTTCCAGCAATCACAATCCAACAAAGCACTTCAATGCACACCGAGAACTGAAAAAGCAATTCAGGAAATTCTCAATCGATTTTCTGAAGACTACAACGTCAAGACAATTTTCGTTACGCCGTTAGAAGAACGCAACCGAGGTGTCAATAAATTTGTCAAACCCAAGTACTATTTCGAAAATGGGCTAAAACCGAGTAATCAGTCGCTTAAATCTTACGTACAAGCCACCTATGAACAGTTAGACTGGCTCCAACAAAGGTTCCCATTCCTACAGGGAGTGAACCAACTAAACTACCCAGCCTCTATCAGTCCAGCAGTTACCACCATTTCCCAAGGAGGCACCATTTCCCAAGGGGACGGCACACAGAGCGTTGGCGATACTACCAAGCAAACGGGCGTTGTTCTTTCGCTACCGTATTACGGTCACGATGGAGATATTGCGGGAATAGTTTGCTGTCTCATCCCAGAGACCGTCTTTCTAAAAGCAATCGACTCCTCTAGCGCACTTCTCAATCAGCGAAATCGCTCCCAATTTTGGACAGATACAACCGTACTGAATGATAATCACTCAGACTTTATTAAGACGGGAACACCCGTTCCCGAACATATTTACAGCGAAGTAACACCCATTAACACAATCGACCAATCTGGTGAATGGATACTCTGGCGGACACTTGAAGATTCAAATTTCTACGACCTGAGTGTCTACAAGGACACAGTTCTTCGGTTTATCAAAACCTTGCTATCCGCACTTCTTGCAACTTGTGTAGTGATTGCAGTGATGCAGCGAATGAAAAATCAGGAAGAGCGGAAGTTCCAGAGTCTGGTAAGAAACAGTCAAGAAATCATCCTGATTCTCAATGAAGAATATGAAGTCGAACACGTGGTGGGCCAGACAGAATCCCAAATCGGCTGGAAGGTTACAGATCTACTCAACAAGAACTTCTCTCTTCTTGTAAAACAGGAATCACGCCCCACCTACGAAGCCCTCATTCACAGCGTCCACACCAGAGCCTATTTGACAGATAGTGCCGAAATTCAAGTTGAACTATCAGATGGTTCCTACTCATGGTACGAAGCAACCGCGTCGAATATGTCGCATTTGCCAGAACTCAAAGGAATTGTCATCACGTTAAGCAACATCGCGGCAAGAAAGCAGTCAGAAGAAATGCTACTCGCGGCTAAAGAGTCAGCAGAGTCAGCAAGTGAAGCTAAAACCCAATTCCTGTCACGAATGAGCCACGAATTCAGAACACCTCTAAATGCCATCTTAGGATTCAGCCAAATTCTCGAAATGTCCAAATTGCCCCCTCGAGACAAGGAGAGCGTGGAACAAATCCTCAATGCTGGCAGGCACTTGCTGGGACTGGTCAATGATGTTCTGGACATTTCACGTATCGAAACCCATAACCTAACAATGAATCTGACGGTTCAATGTTGCCAAGAACTTATCGAAGAAGTCTCTCAACTCATGAAGCCAATGGCAGTAAGCCACCAAGTCACTCTCAATATTGAGCCATCGGATAAGTTGTCAATTTTGGCTGACAACCGAAGGGTCAAACAGGTTCTCATCAATTTAGTCTCAAATGCGATCAAATACAACCAACCCAACGGTTCAGTAATGCTTTCTGCAGCGAAGCAGGGAGACAGAGTGCGAATTCAAGTTGAAGATACCGGTATCGGAATCCCACTCGATATCCAGCACAGACTGTTCATTCCCTTCGATCGACTCGAAGCAGACAAGTCACAAGTGGAAGGGGTCGGTTTAGGACTTTCACTTTGCAAAACTCTCGT
>JAPLCS010000436.1 GCA_026392145.1 Fimbriimonadales bacterium
GTTTTCTTACTTTGGAAACATCTACTTGGACAGTATTTCCAATCCCAGGGAAATCATGTCAATCAAGCGTGATCTGTATTCAGTTGGAACGGCTATTAATATTGGGACCTTTGGAAGAGTTACAGATATACAGTCCACTTACAGTCGCTTAGTTGAGTTTGCCCATGAATCAGGCGGGAAGAAAGGAGATGGTGCGACCTTTATTCAAACTCGAGCTCAGTATATTTCGGAAAAAGGTGGAGATCCCGTGCCGCGCTTATCCATCCTAGGTAGCTATGCGACACCAAATCCACAGGTAGGAAGGCTGTCTTTTGGGGCTAGATTTGATGTGGGAGGATTCTTAACAAATACGAGTCACGCATGGTTCGGAGGGGAAGGTGGAGCAAGCTACGAAGTCAATAGGTTTTGGAAGTTGAGTGCCGGTGCTTACAGTTACTCACAAGTTGGAACACCGTTTTTTAGAGCTGACGAATATGTTTCCAATCAAGGATTTGTATTACGATCGGATATTTCCGGAAAGGCAACAAACTTCTCAATTCTGTTTCGGTACGACCCGGTAGCAGGTTGGTTTGACAGGCAGTACCGAATTACCCAGGTTGTCGGTCCAATCGAACCCGTTCTCGTTTACAGACAAAATCCAAGTTTTTATCAAATTGGATGTAATTTTCGTATTGATTCCGTCTTAGAAGTGTTACAAAGACGCAGAAGCGTTATGGGTGGAAACCAAAATCAACCTGTGCCGATGTACAAATTATAGGAATTTGAACCTGACATCGAAGAGTTTCATAGAAAGGATGCAATTGACGTGTTAAGCATTGACAATTGGGTTAGGAAACTGCAATACTATTCCTTCGCACGCGGGTGTAGCTCAGTGGTTAGAGCGCCGGCCTGTCACGCCGGAGGCCGCGGGTTCAAGTCCCGTCATCCGCGCCATATGCGTGCCGCGGTAGCTCAGTTGGTAGAGCAAAGGATTGAAAATCCTTGGGTCGCCGGTTCGAGTCCGGCTTGCGGCACCATTTTATTTTTATTGCTATTCCTTGCAATTTTGGTGCCTAGTGTATGTCAAGCTTGTTTGATTCCAAACCAGGTGTCGACTCCAAACCGAGCAGTTGTTTTCATCGAGCCAAAGGACATCGTCAGCATTAGCACTTGTTCAGAGTTTGGTGTTTCTGGTAGGTATCGGGTCAGTGATTCAGGTTCGATTTCAGTAAGTGGTCTTGGAACCATCAATGTAGCTACTAGAACGGTTACCCAAGTGCAACAACTCATCTCATCGAAATGTCGGGAGAGGCTTGGTTCTAATTGCGAGATAAATGTATCGCTGGTTGCAGATGCAAAGACCCCGGTGCATCTGAGTGGTTTAGGAATCGTTGACTTACACTTTTACATCACGGCTAGGCTTACGTTGGCGGATCTTCTAGCAAAAATAAAAGGTGCTCAAACATCTGATGTTCAAAGGATTGTTGTAACAAATGTGGGTGGTGAAATCGTTTATCGGACAAATTTACGTCCCGGTGACCGTGTTTATATTCCTCCACCAGTTGAAATTAGTAAAGTAGTGATTCTTGGAGGGGTAATGAATACAGGTGTTTTTGAATTCTCGGAGGGTTTGACGCTTGGTAGATTAGTAGAGTTGGCAGGTGGATTGAATAAAAAGGGTGATAGTTCTGCAATTTTCATAACTCGTGTTCAAGAACTTGGTCCTTACACCCTAGATAAGCATAGTGAGATGCTTATTCGTCCGAATGATTCAGTGAGAGTTGGTTTGAAATTAGAATCGTTATTTGTAGCCGTCAGTGGCGGCGTCAGGAAACCCACCAATATCGAATGGAGCAAAGAACTCTCAATCAAAGACGCGATTCTTTTTTCAGGTGGACCGATATTAGCGAACCCTACAGTGACAGTACGCACACTTAGTGGTGAAACAAGGGGATGGAAGGGTACATGGAAAGAGTTGATTTCAGGTTCCGTTCCTTCTGTTCAACTAAATCCGGGCGATGTAATCGAGGTGAGTAGAAAGTGAATGTAAGAAAAGCGGTCAAATGGGATCGATCTAAAGGCCGACCTGAACCGATTCGTTTACTCAATTTAATAAAAGAAGTTGAAAATAATGAGCCGTTGGTAGACCTACAACAATACTCTCCAAGTGTTCGCATTCTACGTCCTCAAGTCATACCTTACTTAAGGAAAGAGGTCGCTGAAATGTTAGAAAGAGCTGCTCATGAGTTGCCTGAGGGTATTTTTCTCGGTGTTATTGACGCTTGGCGTCCTCTCGCACGTCAAAAAAGAATTTATGAATGGGTTTGGAATTGTGCAAAAGAAGCATTTCCAGATAGGAATCATAACGCACTCCGTCGCACAGTTTGTCGTTGGGTAGCTCCTGTGGATCAAAAGGCGCCACCGGGACATTGTACGGGTGCGGCTGTTGATGTGTGGCTAGTAGATGAAAACAACGAGCAAGTTGATGTAACGTCTCCTTGGGACAGATACGGAGCAGCACCAACTTACACTCTTGGTCTTTCTCAACATGCACAAGCTAACCGAGATATGCTTGTTAAAGCCATGCTATCGGTTGGATTCTCTAACTGTAGAGATGAGTGGTGGCACTATTCCTATGGTGATGCTGGATGGGCCGTGCGCATGGGACTAGATTCATGCCACTACGGAAACATCAATCTCTCAGAAGATCTTTACAGGATGGAAGAGCAGCTATGGTTAGATAACTTCCATATTCGGGTGAATCCATTCTTAGAATCTGAATAGGGAATAAGTGTTTTCTTTCGAGTAGTTAATCAAAACCTACCGGTAAAATGTCGTTGCATGAATGCTGATTTTCAGTCCTGGCTCGGTGAACAACTCCAATCTTTGAAGGACCAGCACCTCTATAAGGTTCCTAAAATATTACAGTCACCAGCTGGTGGAAGAGTTTTGATGAATGGGAAGGAAGTTGTAAACCTCTCAAGCAACAATTATCTTGGACTGGCAAATCACCCGAAAGTTCGTGCGGCAGCATTGGAAGCAATTGAAAAGTGGGGCGTTGGTGCCGGAGCTGTAAGGTGGATCGGGGGAACGATGTCTGTTCATCAAGAACTCGAAGAAAAACTCGCTAAGTTCAAACACACCGAAGCAGTGTTAGTGTTCACCGGTGGTTTTACAGCAAACAGCGGTTGCATACCCGCATGCTTAACTAATCATGACGTTGTCATCAGCGATGAACTAAATCACGCATCTATTATTGACGGTGTTCGACTTTCCTCTGCTTCCTATAGAAAGGGAGATGGATGGGTGTATCCACATAAAGACATGGACGCGCTTGAGTTTGCTCTCAAAAAAGCAAATGAACAAGGATTTGAAAAGAAGATGATTATCACCGATGGCGTCTTTTCAATGGACGGTGATATTGCCCCTCTCCCAGACATTGTTCGATTGGCTGAAGAATACAATGCGTTTGTGATGGTGGATGATGCACATGCAAGCGGCGTTCTCGGAAAGAATGGTGCTGGTACAGCTTCTCACTTTAATTTGTATGGTCGAGTCGATATTCAACTTGGAACTCTGTCGAAAGCTCTAGGAGTAATGGGAGGATATATTGCTGGTTCAACACTGCTTAAGGAGTGGTTGATCAATCGTGGACGACCCTATTTGTTTAGCACTGGTCATCCACCAATGGTGGCCGCTGCACTCATTGCTGCCCTTGACATTATGGAAAATGACCCTGAACCTATGAACCGACTCTGGAGTAACGCAAAGTGCTGGAAGAATGCGCTTGCAGATGAGGGCTTTGACACCATGGGAAGTGAAACTCCGATTACACCAGTTTATGTGGGTGATGAAGGTAAAGCTCAGGAAATGGAGCGTTTACTGTGGGAGGAGGGCGTCTATGCACTTGCCATTGTTTTTCCAACTGTAGGGAGAGGAAAGGCAAGGATTCGTACGATGCCGAGTGCAGCACACACCGAAGAAGACTTATCTCTTGCCCTCAATGCATTTAAGAAAGTCAGAGATAAATTGAAAACAGCCTAACTGTAAAGGTGTTTGAATTTATCTTGAAATTGGTTTTTCAAGGGTCAAATCAGGAGCCTTTTGTATTCCGAGGGACTCACCAAGATTATCTACACCATCTTCACCAGTAGAGTAGAGAAGGTAGCTTGTTTGAGTTTTTGTATAGTAAAAAGGCTTTCCTGTGAAAGGATCTCGAATCGAATCCGTTGAAAAAAGTGCCAAGGTATCAGGCAATGGTTTTCCTGACTTCACCAATTTCCGAAGGTAGCAATCGAGAATGAATATTTGCGAACGTGCGTAACATGTCTGTAGCAGAGGAGCCAAGTTATCCAAATTTGTTCCAAAGTAGCGGTAAAGAAGTCTCCAATTCTTTCTGTCAATTAGAATTGGTGGTTCAACGTATTCAAGTGGATTTTTCAGACGCTTTATACGCCACTCCGATCTTTTGTTAATATCATTTCCAATCCAGTCAAACACATCCTTTGCCTTTTCTGGCTTTGATTCGAGTGAAATTAGTTGATCTACCGAGTCTTCGCACCCTTTCCCAAGATACTTTCTAAGTTCCGAATATTTTTTGGATATGTAGAGATCTTGCGCTTCTTGCAAAGCTTGGAGCATGTCATCCAGCTCATGGCTCAGCGCGAGAGTTATTGACGGCCTATGCTTGAAAGCAGATTGTAGCTTGGCTGCAAGCTTGCTGAGTTGATTTTGATCAAGCTTCGAAACAACTGAAATTAACCTAACTCTTGTTTGATCAATTAAAGATGCACCGAGTGTGGCATCAAATCCCGAACCACCCAATAAGAAGCATCCCAGAAGAGTTGCTTTATAAGCTGGTTCTTGAATGCTGTCAAACTTTTCTGATGCAATTGCATCCTCTAATTCCCATATATAAGAGTTACCAACAATGTTGAGACCTCTCAAATAGCTGTGATCTTTATTGAGTCCTTCTGGCTCGTGGTGAAACTTTGTGCCCATCTTGATGATATTCAGCAACGAAAATCGACGATCACCAATCACACTCATCGCGACTTTCTTGTCAGACGCAAAGTAGGTTGTTCTTCGCGTTACTGAGCGCACAACAGTTTTGGGAACCTCTGAAGCAACAAATGGCTTTTTCAATTTTGCAGCCTTTGCTCGATATTCACTTTCAACAGCCTTTTGTTTTTTTACGGACTCATTGGATGCATACAAATCGGCATCAAGATCAATTTGCCGAGCAGTATTGATGAACTCAATAAATTTAGCGTTAGCAGAATCAGTATCAGTTGTTCGAGACCAATTGGAAAAACTTGTAGACTCTTGGTGCTTGCAACCTACACAAATCAGAAGTGTCAAAAAATTCAGCCACAATATCTGAATTTTCAAAGGTGAAATCTGGCCACTCCTTGGCATGGTA
>JAPLCS010000225.1 GCA_026392145.1 Fimbriimonadales bacterium
GTCCTTGGAACACGACAGCGTTTGGCGCGTACTTTTTTAGGATGTCGTCCACACCAAAAGCCAGAGATCCATCGAACCAAACTTCAAAAATTTCCCCATATTTGCTGAGCAATTCTGTGAGCTGAGTACGAAACATGGTTTCATATTCTCGCTGCTTTTGGGGTGTAGAGGCTCGTCCCCCCGTTTCGATGCCGAATTTACGATCCATAGGTGACAGGTACACCCCAAGTTTGAGCCCATATTTGCGGCAAGACTTGGCAAGATCGGCCATTATGTCTCCTCTTCCCGCTCTCCACTTGAGGCTTTTGGCGCTGTAATCAGTGGTGGAGGTTTGCCACCAGCAAAATCCACCGATGTGTTTCGCTACAAAGACAATATGTTTCGCCTCCATTGACTTCGCGACCCTTGCCCATTGATCGGTATCCAGTTTGTCGGGGTTTATTGAGTAATGCGGGGTCGACAGGTCATCGCCTTCTTGGTCTTGCCAAGTGTTTGGAGCGAAATGGATGAACATTCCAATTTCGGCATCTTGCCATGTTAACTGGGCTGTTGTTGGCTTGGCTAGATTGGAAGCAAGTTGTGATGCTAACAAGAGGGAGGCCAGCATGGAAGTCATGCTGGGAACGTTACCTTACTCACCAGTTAATGCGTCTTCGGCAGATGGAACTATAACGATCCTGGTTCCTGGGAGTTGATCGGCGACTTTCACCGCTGTTTCAATTTCATTTAGATAATAGTTCGAGTGGATGAGCCGACTAAATGGGAAGTTTGTGAGGTTAGCAACTAGAAATTCGATTGCAGGTCCTAGAAAAGTCGGATGATAATTGTGGACACCGTGAATAGTGAGTAGCCTGCGGACAATCATTTCTGGATTTATGTAGACGGAATTGATTGGAGCTACGGCTCCAGCAAAAATGAGATGTGCATTCGTATTGCAAGCATTTACAGAGGTTTGGCAGGCATCATGAGCTCCACTGAGTTCGAGCACGACATCATAGGTATTTGATTGATCAAAGTGCTCCAGCGTCCTGTCGGCACCGAAGAATTTCGCACGAATTCTTGATTCCTGATTCGGGTCAATTATCGTGATTGAACTCGCTCCTCTTACTTTTGCCATTGCAGAACAAGTTAATCCTAGAAGACCGGCACCAAAAATCAATACTGACTTGTCCTGAAACGATGGTACTTTTTCACAGACTGCATAGGCTGTCGCCGTAGAGCAGTTTGCTAGGCAGGCAAGTTGATCTGGCAAGGAATTGGGGATTTTGTAAATAAATGTATGGGGGTGAAGGATTACATGAGAAGCTAGTCCGCCCGCCAGCGGTGCATGAGTGTCCATTTTCGTATGCCCATATTTATGAACAGTTGAACACTTTTGTGGCAGATCTCCGATACAATTTTCGCAATTTGTGCAACCAGCGGTTATTGACCAGGAAATACGGTCTCCTACCTGAAGCTCTGTATTGTTAAATGCGATGAATGGGCTTGAACTTTCAGTTTGTGGACTAAAGCTGACAACTTCACCCACAATTTCATGACCAAGAATGGTCGGAGTCGGTTCATTCCGCCTGCCCATTGATGTATGGAGATCACTTTTACACAAGGAGCATGCTCGTACTTTTACAAGAACTTCGCCAGGTTTCAGTGGAGGAATTTCTACGGTGTCAATTGAAAAAGTGCCAGGGATTCCATTGAAAACCGCCACTCTTGCGTTCATACAGAAACTTTACCGCTTGCAAGTTTTTGTGCAGAGTACAGAAACGCGATGATTCCGGTGACCACGAGTGCCCAGCATAAACCGACAAACATTGGTAACACTGAAATTGAACTAGTGCTCAAAACGTTTCGAGCTAGAAGGACCAAAACATAAGCTGCGTAGCTCCCTGCATCAGCAAGATACATGAGGTAGCCAATGGTGCCACGTTCTTGAGTCATTGCCATCAATCTTTCGAATAGTGTTGTATGGACTGCGATGTACGGCAGGTACATACCAAATCCGCTAAGCACCATGAAAATATAAGGGGAAATAATCTTCCCTTGGATGAGAACGAGTGATGCGGCGAGAATGATGCATCCAACAATTGAAAGCCCAATACCTGTGAGAAATCCTCGACGGTTATCCTTGACAAGCGAAACTAAACCAAAAGAGATGAGGACTCCTAGTCCAGAATAGAGCTCTGTTGAGCTAAAGGCAGCAGCATCGACTTTAGTGTTCAATGAAGCCCAAATTTCAGGTGCAAAGTCTCCTTTTACCCCTCGTACGACACCAACCAGGCCGTAAATGAAAAGGATTGGGAAGAGCCCCACAGAATATTTCTTGTAAAGATCTTTACGTTGACTCTTATTCATCTGGGTTCTTTCGCTACGCATCTTTTTGTCTTCGTCCGTTGGTGGAGGGACTTTTGAGAGCATCCAGCAGAAGAATAAGAGGAATGGAATAAATCGGGCTCCGGCTATCGCAGGCATCCAGAACTCAGATGTTCCACTATCAATGAGCGATTTCCCAACGGACTTGGCAAAACCATCAGCAACAATGAAACTGACGCAGAGCCCAGAGGTTAATAGTTCTGTTTGTTTTCTACCTTCAAGAAAACTTAGAACAAGTCCAAAGACAACACCCAGGGGAATCCCATTGAGAAACAGAAAGACGAGGTTCCATGGAGCAGGCGTGCTTCCAAACCCAAGTAAGGCGCATTCCGAAAAAAGGACTAGACCGATGATGAGATAAATTCTCTTTTGAGGTGGCGCCTCTGATACAAGTCGTATTCCTATGAACTTTGAAATCGTATAGCCAAGTACTTGGCTGATAACCAAAATAGATTTGAATCCGATTCCCCAGAATGAAAGATCCTCAAATTTCGCAGCCGTAAATGGTTTCCTAAAGAGGTACATGGAGAAGTAAGTGCCAAAAGCAGCCACAATTGCCCACAGGAGGCTTCCTGTAAACTTTTCAAACCAATTTGAAGTTGCTTTTCTTTCCATCTTTAGTTGAGTCTAGATATTTTTCATTAAGAAAAGGTTAATGATAGGATTAATTGGGTGTCCAAAAAGTTTCAAAAATGATTTAGTGTATATGTTTTATTGAAATATTTATTTATATCAATAAAACATTGTGCATTGTATCGATGGGTAAGATTGGTGGGTGAGTGCTGAATTCGATGTGGTGGTTATCGGAGCTGGCATTGCCGGAATATCGTTAGCATGGCACTTGAACCGCAAAGGAAAGTCGGTTTGCGTTCTTGAAAAATCTGCCCAAGCTGAGGGTGCAAGTGTCCGAAATTTTGGAATGATTTGGGTCATCGGTCAAGCCAATCAAGAAATTGAAAATCTGGCTGGACAAAGTTTGGAATTTTGGAAAGAAGCTTCAAGCGAGCTGGGGTTTTGGTTCAAACAGTCAGGCTCTTTACATCTAGCCTATCATCCACTTGAGTGGCAAGTTCTGAAAGAGTATGCGAGTAGCGGGCGTTGTTGCGAAGGCAGGAAACTTCTTGGGGCGAGCGAGGTTTCATCTTTTTCATCGCAGGTCAAAACTGATGGGTTACTTGGTGCCTTATATAGCCCTACAGAAGGGTGTGTTGATCCTAGAGAGGTCGTGCATTGCGGAGCAAAATGGTTAGTGCAGAAAGGCGTGAAGTTTTGCTTTGATTCCATGGTTACATCGATAAGAAGTGGGGTTGTGTCTACTTCGGATGGGCAGGAATTTAGTGGAAAGAAAATAGTTGTTTGTCCTGGTCCGGACTTATTTTCGCTTTATCCGGGACACTATGAGAAGGTTGGACTTTACCAGACAGTACTCCAGATGATGCGACTGCGACCTAAGAATAACGCTGAAAATTTAGGAATCCATTTGTGTGCTGGCTTGACTCTGGGGCATTATGGAAATTTCAAAAATTGCCCCTCTCTACCTGACTTGATTGAGGCGCAAAAGCAGATGTGGAAGGCACAAATGCATCATGGCATTCACGTTCTTGTTTCCGAACATAGTGATGGAACCTTGACAGTTGGCGACAGTCATGCTTATGGAAGACAGGTCAGCCCCTACAGTGATGAGTCGATTGATGATGCAATTTTGGAAGCACTGAATCAATTTATTGATCGTGACAATTACGATATCATTCAACGTTGGAGAGGGACTTATAACACGCATAAGAGCCTTCCGTATTGGGTTGAGGAGATTGAGGACTCTGTCATTGCTCTTAATCTTTTTGGTACGGGTATGACATTATCATTCGGAGTAACAGCTAAACTCTCCGAACAACTTTTTGCATCGTGATATGTTGGTGACTTATGAATGATTTTAGATTGGCAGTATTTGATTTAGCTGGAACAACCGTGGTTGATACCAATACTGTAGGTTCATGCTTGCAGCAAGCCTTGAGCAACGTTGGACTTGAGGTTTCGGTCGAGGATGTTAACAAAGTCATGGGAATTCAAAAGCCTGTGGCTATTCAAGCCTTACTCAATCAATATGGCGTTGAGGGTGATGTGGCCGAAATCCACGATGATTTTCGCGATATTATGATTCAGACCTACAAGACATCCGCAGCGATAACGGAGATTCCTGGTGCGAGCAAGTTGTTCGCGGAGTTAAATCAACTTGGAATTCGAATTGCTGTAGATACTGGATTTGATCGAGAAATTACCGATGTATTGCTGGATCGAATGCAGTGGGGAGAGTTGCTGAGTGATTCGATTACAAGCGATGAAGTTGCCCAGGGGCGACCTCATGCTGACATGATTGTTGAATTGTGTCGCAGAGCTGGTGTTGAACCTCACCAAGTCATAAAAATTGGTGATACTCCGGCTGATATTCATGAAGGACAGTCGGCTCAGGTAGGACTTAATGTTGGTGTCACCTACGGAACTCATACAAGAGAGCAGTTGCTACCTTTTGGACCCGACAAGTTGATTGATTCGCTCGATGAA
>JAPLCS010000254.1 GCA_026392145.1 Fimbriimonadales bacterium
AATGATTTGCGAACCTCACTTGATCTGTTCCTACAAACTTCGGCAGGTTCACCCAACGGCACGTTCAAAGACTTGATGCTCAGCAACAAGATGTTCTTGAATGGCAGACTAGCCAAAGTCTATGGTGCGTCTATTCCTGAACAATCAGGTTTCCAGGAAGTCACCATTCCTGACCGATCGGGTGTTCTGACCCAACCCTACCTCCTCGCTCGGCTTGCCTATCTGGAGGGGACTTCACCGATTCACCGAGGAGTTTTAATTGCTAGAAGTATGTTAGGACTCACTTTAGCACCGCCACCCCAAGCGTTTACCCCTCTTGCAGCAAGTTTGCACCCAGGAATGTCTACCCGCGAAAGAGTAGCTATGCAAACCAAGCCAGATCCCTGTAACTCATGCCACAACATGATTAATCCGCTTGGTTTCACGCTCGAAAAGTATGATGCCATTGGCAGAGCAAGAACTGAAGAAAGCGGAAAACCGATCGATTCCACCGGAAACTATCAGACAAAACAGGGTGAAACTGTTAGGTTTTCAGATGTTGCCCAATTAGCCAAGTTTATTACCAATAGCGACGAATCACAGACTGCCTTTGTGGAAAAACTATTCCAATACATGCACAAACAGCCAATTCGTGCCTACGGAACGTATACTTCGGCAAAGCTCGCACAAGAATTCAGAAGCAAACAACTAAGATTTCGAGACCTCATCATTTCTATTGCCACAACCCCACCACAATATCCAAAGGTAAGTCCAGCAATCTCCAACAAATAAGAGTCAATTAATCATCATGAACGAATCCACAAGACGAGAGTTTTTAAAGCATCTGGGTATCAGTGCGGCCTCAGTTCCTTTTTTGACTGGGTTACCTAGCCTCGCCCTTGCGGAATCTTTAGCCAAACCCAAGCAGCGACTTATCATCTTATTCAGCCCGGATGGAGTAGTTCCAACTACCTTCTGGCCAGATGAAGTTGGGACTGAATTCACCCTCAAGCAATCACTGAAGCCTCTTGAACCATTCAAAAACAAGACCCTTATCCTTAATGGTGTATGCGACAGAGTGAGAGGTGATGGGGACAACCACATGCGTGGCATTGGGTGCCTGCTGACTGGTTCGGAACTGTTCCCAGGCAACATCCAAGGTGGCTCCGATACCCCAGCAGGTTGGTCGAGCGGAATTTCGATTGACCAAGAAATCAAGAACTACCTTCAAAAATCGGCCATCACTCGAACCCGTTTTGGTTCCCTCGAGTTCGGAGTCATGGTTCCTGAACATGCGGATACGTGGACGAGAATGGTCTATGCAGGAGCCAACAAGCCAGTCGCACCAATAGACGATCCCTATTTGATGTTCCAAAAGCTGTACGGTTCAATGAAGGACAAAGAGTTACTCAAAAGCGTGCTTGATGATTTGTCAGAAGACATCAAGAAAGTAAAAACTCAAATTTCTAAGGCTGACCAAAAACTGCTTGACGAACATATGAGTTTAGTTCGCGACATGGAAACCGAAATAAAGTCGGCTAGCAAAACAAACGTTGGTCACAAAGTTCCCGACATTACACCAGGAGTGCGACGAGATAACAATAACATTCCCCAAATCAGTAAATTACAGATTGACTTGATGGTGAGCGCTTTTCTTGCCGATTCAGCGAGAGTCGCCACGCTCCAATACACTAATTCCGTCGGCCAAGCTCGATTTACTTGGCTTGGTATTCAAGAGGGTCAACATGATCTATCCCACGAACCAGATAGCAACAAGGAGGCTCAAGAGAAGTTGACAAAAATCAATCAATGGTATTGTGAGCAACTTGCCTACCTTGCAAAAAAGCTGAGCGAAACAAAGGAACCAGACGGCAACGGAACCCTTCTTGACAACACCACGATTGTATGGACCAACGAACTTGGACAAGGAAATAGCCATACTCTTGAGAACATTCCTTTTGTGGTTGTTGGTGGAGGACTTGGGTTTAAGATGGGCCGATCAATGAAGTACGATCGAGTACCTCACAACCGACTTCTGATGTCTCTCGCACATGGGTTTGGTCATCGGATAGAATCTTTTGGCAACCGAGACTTCTGCGGTGCAGGCCCTCTTCAACGACTAAGCTAACACCTGTGTGAAACAATGAAAAAATCATATCTCCTTCTGACCGGAGTAATCGTAACTTCTGCTGTTTTTGGTATTACCACTCAAGCCATGTCTCGGCAATCAACCAACAAACAATCACAATCAAAACCATTGCAGTCGGTGGTACGGACCAACGGAAGGTTACAAGTCCTCGGCAACCGAATTGTAGGAAAAGACAACCAACCGGTCTCACTAGCGGGTATGAGCCTATTTTGGAGCCAATGGATGCCACAATACTACACGCCCGAGGTAGTATCCTGGCTGAAAAAAGACTGGAAGGCCACAGTAATTCGAGCAGCCATTGCAGCCGATTCTGGTGGCTACTTAAAAAATCCTGACTTAGAATTTTCAAAGGCTGTGACAGTGGTGGATGCGGCCATCAAAGAAGGGATGTATGTGATTGTTGACTGGCATGACCACGAAGCACAAAAGCACACAGCACAATCAGTAAAATTTTTCGGCGACCTGTCCAAGAAATACAAGGGACGAGAAAACGTTATCTATGAAATCTACAACGAGCCACTGAAGGTAAGTTGGTCCACAGTCATCAAGCCTTATGCCGAGCAAGTAATCGCAGCCATTCGAGCGAACGACCCCAAAGCACTGATTATTGTTGGTACGCCAACATGGTCCCAAGATGTTGATTCAGTCATTTCCGATCCAATCAAGGACAAAAATGTTGCTTACACCCTTCACTTTTATGCAGGCACCCACAAACAGTACCTTCGGGATAAGGCACAGAAAGCACTTAATGCTGGTCTTGCACTTATGGTCACCGAGTGGGGCACAGTAAATGCAAATGGCGATGGCGGAATTGATCGCTCTTCGACTGAGGAGTGGATTGCATTTATGAAAGCTAACCAATTGAGTATGTGCAATTGGTCAGTTGCGGACAAAGTTGAAAGTGCAGCCGTACTCAAGCCAGGTGCTTCTGTGAAGGGGAATTGGAAAGAGTCTGAACTTACAGAGTCCGGCAAGTATGTTAAACATTTAATTTCAACCTGGTCAGTCAAGTAAGATGGTCCACTAGAATCGCCACACGTGTGGGCACCCCCAACAAGCAACGACTCAAGTGTTCAGAGGTATACTTCTTACTCAACTCTCTGTCAGGGCTTGCTCTGACTGATAGACCATAGGGAGCTATATGGCAAACAAAAATTACGAAGCACTTTATATCGTGCGACCAGACCTGAAAGACGAAGAAGTACAAAAAATCGCTGACCGATTCAAGAAGGTTGTCGAAGACAAAGCTGGCACCGTTTCCCGAGCAGAAAAGTGGGAAAAGAGAAAGTTAGCTTACGAAATTGCTGGACTCAAAGAAGGCAATTACGTTATTATGAACTTTAACGCTCCGGCCGATGTTCCAGCTGAATTGAACCGACTCATGCGCATTAGCGACGATGTAGTTCGACACCAAATCATTAAGCAAGAAGAAGTCTCTGCCGACGCACCGAAGGTAGCTGAAGTAGCTGCCGAAGCCTAAGGAAAAGAAAAATGAGTATCAACCGCGTTGTTTTGATTGGACGTCTAACTAGAGATCCAGAACTTCGAACGACCTCCACGGGAAAGAACGTGGTTGAATTCTCAATTGCGGTCAATAAACGCATTAAGCCTCAAGAAGGTGCAGATGCAGATTTCTTCCGTATCAAGGCGTGGGGTCAAACCGCCGACTACGTAAACAATTACATCTCTAAGGGAAGATTAGTAGGTGTCGATGGTCGACTTGAAACAAGAAAGTGGACCGATCAAAACGGGGCTAATCGAGAAACCATTGAGATTGTCGCTGACAATGTAAACGCCCTCGACCGCCCAAGAGAAGAAGGCGGAGCACCTGCCACAAGTGGTGGTGGACGAGCAGCTGCTCCTCCATCCGACGAGTACGATCCGTTTGCAGACGAATAAAGCCTAGCCGAACACATTTTTGTGCCATGCTAATAAGAAGCTATGAGTATTGAGGCATCGGTACTAAAAATCCAAGCGGAAATCGGAAAAGTCATTTCTGGTCAACACGATGTTATTGAACAAGTAGTTGCCGCAGTCCTTGCAAACGGACATGTCCTCCTAGAGGGCGTTCCTGGACTTGGCAAAACTCTTCTTGTCAGGACCCTTGGATTCACACTCGGTCTCAAATTCGGACGAATACAGTTCACACCTGACATGATGCCCTCAGATGTATCTGGCACCATGATTTTCGATTCAAACAAGAATGAATTCGAATTTCGTCCAGGTCCAATTTTTGCTGGATTATTGCTTGCGGATGAAATCAACCGAACTCCACCTAAAACTCAATCTGCACTCTTGGAAGCAATGGAAGAGCGCAAACTCACAGTAGATGGTGTTTCTCACCCGCTTCCCGCCCCATTTCTGGTCTTTGCTACTCAAAATCCAATTGAATACGAAGGAACCTATCCGTTGCCAGAAGCACAACAGGATAGATTTTTAGTCAAAGTTCTTCTGAAATATCCAAGCCAGACAGATGAAATCGAAGTTTTAAAGTCGCATCACTCAGGTTTCAACCCCCAACGGCTTGAAGACTCTCATGTAGAAGCCGTGCTAAAACCAGGCGAACTTGCTGAGCTTCAAAAAGAAGTAATAAACACAACGGTTGAAGACAAAGTGTTTGACTACATCTACCAAATTATCAAGCTCACTAGAGATAACCGAGACATTATGGTGGGAGGTTCTCCTAGAGCAGGCATTGCTCTCCTAAACATTAGCAAAGCAATGGCGCACATTCGGGGTAGAAACTTCGTTACCCCAGATGACGTCAAAGATATGGCCCCCGCAGTCCTCAGACACCGTATTCAACTTCGTCCAGAGTCTGAAATCGAGGGACTGACCACCGATGATGTCGTCAAGCGTGTTCTTGACTCAGTTTCGGTTCCCCGGTAATACAAGAGTAAAAGCTGAATTGAGACTTCACGCAATTCGGCTGAAACCACGCCCTGAAACAAGTGCCTCAGCCATATCGAGTTGCACTTTCATGGCCTTGGGCCCAGGTCCACCGTAGGATTCTCTACGATTTACAGAGTCAACTGGTTGAATTTACCGAGTCAACTGGTTGAATGACAGAAAGCACTCCTACTGGAATATCAGCATCAATCTCGGCGAGGATGGCGGCATTTAAGTCCTCAAGCACAATCCCACGTTCATTGCACCCAATCACTACTTTTCCTACCACTTCATGTGCTTCTCGGAATGGCATTCCATTGGCAGCCAAATAATCTGCAATATCAGTCGCAGTTGAAAAATCACCGTGAGTCGACTTGGCCATTACATCTAATTGCCATTCACACGTCTCAAGCATCAACTGAACCAGTTTCAAACTGTCTTTCACTTTGCGTAGTGAATCAAACAGTGGCGGCTTATCTTCTTGGGTATCACGGTTATATCCAATTGGAAGCCCCTTCATAACAGTGGCTAAGGTCACCCAATTCGCAATTACTCTGCCCGTCCTGCCTCGAATCAGTTCTGCCATATCAGGATTTCTCTTTTGAGGCATGATCGAAGAGCCGGTCGTCACCGAATCATGTAGTTTGACAAATCCAAACTCTCGACCACTCCATAGCACCAGTTCTTGGGAAACACGGCTGAGATCAATCATGATCAAGGCACATACATGCAATGCATCCATGATAAAACTTCTGTCTGAGGTCGCATCAAGGGCGTTCGGAATCGGTGCGGTGAAGCCTAACTCTGCTGAGGTCATGTGGCGATCAATTGGGAAACTAGTTCCCGCCAGAGCGGCTGCCCCAAGCGGTGAATAGTTCGCTAGGCCAAACAGTTCTTCAGCACGATGACCATGGCGTTGCAACGCCCAAAAATGAGCCATCAAATGAAAGCCGAGCGTAATAGGTTGGGCATGTTGCTGATGCGTGTATCCAGGCATCAATGCGGATTTATGCTCAATCGCTTGAGCAAGAATTACCCGCTGAAAATCCTTGATTTGATCCAGAACTATCAGAAGTTCATTGTGAAGCATCAACCTAGCGGCAGTAGCAACTTGATCGTTTCGACTTCGCGCGGTGTGTAACTTCCCAGCAACATCACCCACTAACTCCCTGAGCCGATATTCAATGGCGGTATGAACATCTTCAACATCAATTTCAAGCGCTTCTGGACCAGCTTCATGAATCTTTTCAAGTCCATCAATAAGGATTTGAGCCTCTTCTTTGGAAATAATTCCCGTCTCACCAAGCATACGAGCATGAGCTACACTGCCAATCACATCTTCTTGCCAGAACTGCAAGTCTGTTTTAATGGATTGACCAAATCTATCAACTAAATCTGCAGTTGATTCACTAAACGCGCCACCCCAAAGCTTCTTCATTCTTAAATACAAGCATACCGAATTCAACCAGACTGAATTCGCTCACCTTTCCCTAAGCTAATGACCTGCCCTGTGCAACTCCAAAACTAAATTGCTCCCCTAAGCCGAACACCTCCACCACCCTTTTTCTTATCTGGTGGTGGCAGGTCTTCATCACGGCTTGTCATCGTGCCAGAGCCTTCCCAAAACTCAAAGTCATCGTCATCTTCTTTAGTGCTTAACATTCCACGACCAGCGTTAAAAACGTCTCCAATCGAATTTTTGACAATGACTTCCTTTTTGTTCTTTGAACTGAAAAGCTCCAGTTTTTCGCGCTCGGCATCGTAGTAAGCACTGTTGGCCCAGGCATATCTCCAACCATTATTTGGCATTTCCTGTCGAGCCTGAGGTGAACCTATAATCTTCGCTCTCCTCTCGCCTTTCTTGTACCAATATTCAATTTGAGGTGCAACAAGAATGAGGGGATAATCACGTAAGTTTTTTCCGCTTCTAATCTCTTCTTCAGTTCGCTTTTGATCTTCACTATCTGGTGCAGGTGGTCGATTTTTACTAATGGACTCGGGCACCATGGGTGGCAGTGGCACAATAATTGTCTCCTTGGCAGGTTCTTCCGAAGCCGCCTTGGGTTTGACGAGCATAGTTACATTTCCACTAAAAATTGCACGCTTTTCCTTTCGGTACACCACAACTTTATCCGCGATGAGATTACTATTCTTACCAAAATAACGAACATTACCAGTAGCTGTGAGAACGTCTTGTTTTTCATCCCAAGTCATGGCAGGAGCGATAACAATCACTTCCCCATCTTCGGCCCGTGCATTCACGTAAGTCGCAATCCCACTAGATTTCTTAAAATTGTCGTATTTGATCTTCCAAGTTCGGTTTTCCGCAGGAACTTCCTGAAAGAAATTCTTTGATGGAGTGCCGTTCCACTCCCCAGCACCTGTTTCGAGTACTTCAGAATCCATCGAATACAATAGATTAGCAACCTTGAGAGTGCCGTTCATCGCGGTTCCATCTACTCCCACAGGAATACTAATTGTTCGCCTCAATTCATCATAAATGACACGCTTACTTGCAACATCAAAATCCTTGCATTTCACTCTGAGTTTGCCTGTAATTTCCAGCAACTTTGAGAACCCATTCCAGTTACCTTGTTCACCCTCGTACTTTGACCCCTTCCATTCAATCTGACCGTTCGAAACGCCTTCAAAGGCATAGACTTGACGATTTCTGGCGATGGTCATTTTTTTGACATAGAAGGATGCTTTGGGATTGCCAGACTCGTATCTCGTAAACGATGTATCCGTCGAGGCAAGTGCCACATTTTCAGGTAAGTCATCTGGATTTTGCTTCTTGTAAGTCGCGAAAGGATCCGATTTCAAAGTATTCGCAACCCAACGATATACGCCAAAACTCAGAAAGGCTGCCACCGGTAATCCAACCGCTAGTGGTAAGTAACGTTTATGAAAGTGTTGCATCGGCTCGAACCACATCGGTGGAGTTTGTTAGCGTTACATTCTGGGTCGGTGCTGTTAGAGCACCATTTTGAAACTCAAGCTTGTATGTGCCTGGCTCAATCCAGAATTGATAGCGTGCATCACTCCCCACTGTAAATTGACGTAATAAAGTTCCAAAATTGTCCTTTAATCTTACGATTGTATTTGGAGCATTTGCACCAGGACTTATAATTCCCCAAATAGTGAACGGTGAAGGAGGAGGCGAACTACTGTCCACTGGACTGAGTAACACATCTCCCACCGTGACAACTCCAGCATTGGCTAAGTTACCGTTGGTGGTGAATTCATTAAGTAAAAATCCAGTTGCTTCCGCTTGCCCAACAAGTCCAAGAAATCCAGCGGTACTTGTTGGATGATAGGCCACATTGAGAATTGAAAATGTACCAGTCGTGTCAGTACGGGCGAATTGTCCCGCAAATCGAACAAGTGCATTTGAAATCGGATTGCTGTTTGCCGCATTTCTGACGGTTCCGCGAACGGTTACTTTCTGAGGTCCAACCCATAGGGTTTGAACATCATTTTGATTTTGGTTCAGGGGTTCGAACTTGTAAGTGAAAGATGGATAGCCAATGAGTGCGGGAGGATTCACTAGCAAAGTCGTTTCACCGCGTGGTGCTCCAACCAAGAAAGATCCGTCTGCAACCACTGTATTTGCAGTTGCACTACTCGATTGAACAGTTGCAACTGAGGTCAAAGGAGCGCCTGTTGAAATATCCAGCACCTGTCCAGAAACCCGCACATCGCTAAAGCCACCGCCTCCACCTCCACAGGCTACCAATAAGATAGAAACTCCGACAGCGAACAGTTGCATCAACCGCCTGAGAATGCAAGGGCGCACTCTACTCAAGTTCGACTCTATATGCTTTTCCTCTCGATTCATCGTGCACTCCGGATAGTAAATTCGAAGATCATTTCAGTGGATGTTGCGGAAAAAAATGTACCGCTGGTGCCCAAAGAACTCAAAAAGTTGCCAAAACCAGCCAAATTCCTAATTGTCACCTGAGCGGCAGAACCCTGTTCAAACGAGTATCCGAAGTAGTATCGCTTGCCAACTGTGCAACCCGACACAACAACCCTGTAAGTCACGAGCCCCCCATAAGGTCGAAAATCTTGATATCTTGGCTCAGAACTAGATTCAACTCGCGCTTGAAACCCTCCAATGCCTGGGGGCAATCCAGAATCTAAGGCAGGGTCAAAACCAGTAGAAGCGAACTTACTCTGACCCACAACACAAGTAGTCGATTCCTGTGTTCCTGAGACGGTAAGTTTCACTCTTGTTTGAGGAATCGGTACAATCCGCCCCCCTGTATCTGAGTTCGGAGTGAACAAGATCAAAGCGCCTTCGGGAGAAAGGCAACGTATGAAATACCCTTTGCCTGGAACTAATGAAGTGGCTGCCGAAAAAGTACCAACCTCCGGGGCACCAGTAACCGAATCATTAGCACCAGGTGTAAATTGAAAAATTGTATTACCAACAATCGTCGAAGCGTTAGCAAAGGAAACGGGAAAGTCCTTGGCCCGAATTACCTGCAATCCTGCAATGGACTGAGTGAAATCCCCCGGCACGGAAATCTGATTCCAACCTGGACGAAGAGCAATGGAAGTAGGAACATTCTTTTCCAGCCGAGCCACATAAGAAGGAGTGAACGACGAGTTGAAACGTCCGAAGTAGCCATATCCCTGCGTGACTCCACCAAAGCTTGGATAAAGGTCATAAGCCGTTCGAGCAGGATTGTATCGAGCTGAGAGCCCCGACCCGCCACTAAGAACATCCGATAAGTCTGCGCTCAGCGGATTTCCAAAAATTCCTATCATTTGGACGCCTTTGTTCAGGGCTGCATTAAAGGTCACATTTTGAACTGGCGCATCACCCAAAGACACTGCCAACACCCCTGGACCTTTGTTGACTCTTCTTGTCAGAACCGTAGTCTCACTCAAGTTAGCATCCTTTCTTACCACGTTGAGCACCAAAGACCTAGTGGACAAGAAACTTGGGTTCGTTACATTGACTCCAAAAGCACCGTCTCTAATGGGAATATCGGGCAACGTGTCTCCACCAATCTGCACTCGCAACAGAAGACTGCTTGTAGCAGGAATACTCGGTCCCACATAGGTCCCATAAAAATTGCTGACTACTGTAGACGCCGGGGTTGCTACAGCACCCGCAGGCAAATAAGTTCGAGACAGTCGATCCTGAAACGGTACGTCGACAGAAACTCGATAAGGAATGTTGTTACCCTTGTTTGGGAAGTTAGGCACCACACTGCCATACGATGCATTAACATCGATTTGGTCAGCATTACCAGCATTGATTCGATTGAAAGCCTCATCCCAATACACAGGGTAGCTGGTGCCTGAAAGTAACACTTCGTCACCATTTGCTTGGGTACTAAAAGCAGTCGCCTCAATGCCGAATACGCCGTAGTCAGTCGATGACAAATCAGTTGTAAACGGAAACATCTGAGTGAGCAATTTAACACCTGGGACATTCTTAAGTTGAAGAATATATTGTTTCTTCAACCAACTCAAAACAGGTTCACCCTCTACAGTAGCTCCTGCTGGCAAGACACTCACCAATAAGTTCTCTAAGCCAGTCTGCGTTGTCGCAGACGCAGGATTGGTTCTCAATACAATATTCAAATCCTTAGCCGCGCTCGGATGTTCTGCCAAAAGCTTTTGCCACACAGTACCGCTCATCTTGTAACGAGCAAGAAAAATTCCACCCAATGTACCATCGGGGATTGGTAGATTCAGCAAGTTCGGAGCAATAAACCGAGATCCTGACAGCGCCTTCTGATTCGTCCAGTCATAAAATGCACCAGCCTCATAAGAATTCTCCAAAGTATTTTCGATAATGTCCTGACTCAATGACGATGGCAGTGCAGCTGGTGTTCGAACTATCTTCTGGGTAATAGCTCGGCAAATTCCTTCAAGGTAGGCATCAAATCCATAGGCCGGGTCAGGCAAGTAAGCAAGCAAAATGTTGTGAATCAATGAAACCGCCATGGTTTCATCCGAATTGTAGTCACCAAGTCTTATCTCTCGTCCGCCACTTCCGTTGTTCGGTAGATAATAGCCTCCAACCACAATTCGGCGGTCGTTCACTACGCCACCAGCATCTACGTTGACTACCTTAACTGTGCCCGAAATGGCAGCGTCACCAAACAGTGCCTCAATAAAAAGCTTGGAACGGTTGTAAACATCCTGCAAAAACGCCACACGATTTGGATGGAATGAGGTGTTAAAGGATGGATCAATGTCAAGTGTTATTTCACTGCCACGCGTCCTTCCCCCAGTAGGCAAATCCTTTCCGTTCTGTTGAAGACGAACAATTGCCGGGAAAACATAGGATGTTCCTCTTCTAGACAATCCTGCCTTTTGCCTGAGCGCAAAAGTGGATGTTCCAAGCTTTTCAATCCTTAAAGAAAAGTCTTTGTAGGCTTCATCAGCAGCAGATACAGCCAATGACCGTGAGTCAAGGGTTACCCTCAACAATGCAGACTGAGCAAAAGACAATTGGGCTCCTGCAGTTATCACCACAGAAACCAGAAAGAGCGAAGCAACGCGCAGTATTTTCACAATAATCGTAGAAGGGTTAGACGACTATGGGGCAATAAACGATCCAATTCGGCTGAGTGTTCTTGCCGAATCATTCGCATTAGCTCCCATAATGAGATAGTAGTATCGTACTCCTGATGTTAGAGTAGCCAGATTATAAGTAAAGGTATTGCCAGTTGAAGGGTTGTTAAAGTTATTGGCAAACGACTGCACTCCAATCGATGGATATCGATCAAAAACGTAAGTGGTGTAATTTGATGCTCCGCTTACAGTCTGCCAACGAAAAGTAACGTTCCCAGCGGAAATACTCACTCCCAAATCGTTCATATCTCCCAAAGGTGTCACCTGAGCGACATCGCTGTCAGGCCCTTCAGAGTTCGAGGTATCTGGAAAATTAGTATTGGCGGCATTCACCACATAGAAATAATTCACTCCATCTCTCAAGGCTGGATCACTATCTAAAAACGCATCGCCCAAAGGATCCGCAAGAAACTCAATATTTTGATAATTGTCATTACTTCTGGCCCTGTAAACATTGAACCCTAGTAGTTGCAAGCTATCAATCCTGTCCCAAAACAGTTGAATCTCGACAGGATTGCCACCTGCCGTCAGCCTCGTTTTTGACTGGAGAGGCTTATAACGCTTGTCAATAGCCTTCTTAACCGCATCGTATGTTCGGCTAAGTTCTCTGTCCCGGCTGATTTCCGAGGGAGAAGTCCAAGCGGTCACCGAAAAATTCAGTGGTTTAGGCAATCGGGGATCTGAGTTCCCCCCTAAGATGAAGTTTTGAGTTAAATTGGCTCCAACAGTAGGAGTCCTCAATTGCTCACTTGAAGCAAATCCGGGACTTGAGGCCATGATTTGATAGGGCTTGCCGCCAAACAAACCACCCAATGTGTAATTGCCATTAGAATCGGTAATTGTTTGACTCGTGAGAAAAATTGAATTATCCGTTGGCTTGGCCGAAATCCTCGCTCCCTGCACTGCAACACCTCGACTTGTAGTCACTCGACCAACAAGTGTCGCAATTTGGTTAGTTCGCAACATGGTGATATTGCAATTGCTCACTTGCTCGTTGTTAAAAACTCGAATAACATTCTCACCGTAATACGCAACCGAGCCATCAGTGAGAGAGGCTTTAATGCGAAGATCAGAAGCCGGAACCTGAGTAAGAGCAAAGGAACCTGAACTGTTAGTCGTGGTTTCTCGAGGAGTCTCTCCATCAAAGAATACTTTGGCACCTCGAACAGGATCACCATTAGCATCCAGAACTAATCCCGCGACTGCACCTGTTCCAGTACCCGTCCCTGCTCCACCACACGCAATAAGTGTAAGAGTGAACAACGCAAATGGAAGCCAACTTCTCTTCATATTCATTTGAACGAACGAAATCATCTGCCGCTTCATCATTTACCAATGCCTATGCTTTATTAATTGTAGCGTTAATCCAGTCAACCTCTCTGTCAATAGAGACAACGACCTTGTCATTCAACAAAGTATGCTAACAAATGCAAGTTCACTCAGCAACTTGTGAGGCACAAATGGCATCCAAGGACCCAGATACCGAATACATGGCAGGGTGCCTAACCGCTGTTGCCATTGCCTTTGTACTTCTCTTAATTCCCGTGTTACGATGTATTTTGGATATGCAAGGTGCAAAGAGCATCTTCACCACCTCAGGTTTGACAAACTTACTTCTTCAAACATCAATCCCATGCGCCATTGTGTCAATTTTGTGGGTTCGATGGTTTAAAATCGCCGCAGCCTGTGGATCACTTGGCGGTTGGGCTTGTGGGACAGCCTACTGGTTTCTGCACCTGCAACAATCGATTGCCTCTGCACCTGCTCAAATAGGACAACAGACCGAATATCTTGATTCAACCATGTGGATTGTGCCCGCATGTTGGCTTGGGCTCGGGTTTGCGGTAAGTTTTTTACCTTTGCCACGCAAAAATGCCGAACAAGGCTAGAGAATCCGACTGACAAAAGCCGAATATTTATCTATTCGGGCCGCTTTTCGAGCGGTCAGACTTAGAGGTTATACAAACATTGGCTTATCAAAACGGTGCCCAAGCTTATCGAAAAAATGCTGCTCTTAGTGCATCTCCTGTTCAGCTCGTGGTGATGTTGTATGATGGTGCGCTCCGATTCATGGAAGAAGGCAAGCGAGCGATGATTGCCAAAGACTTGGAAACTCAAAATACCAAGCTACAGCGAGCACAAAAAATCGTTGTGGAACTCACATCTTCATTGGACTTTGAAAAGGGAGGCGAAATCTCGAAAAACCTCTTCGCTCTTTACAGCTTTGTAATTGGAGAATTAGTGGAAGCCAATATCCACGACGACCCTAAACGAGTTGAAAACGCTATGAGTACCATGAGCGAACTTCGTGAAGGATGGATTGAAGTTGAAAAACAAGCAAAAATGAATCCAAGCCTTCTCAATCCCGGGCTCCAGAATAATGCAGCGTAAAGAAATCTCCGAATGGATGGTGCTTACGCTTTCAGCGGAACAAGCG
>JAPLCS010000215.1 GCA_026392145.1 Fimbriimonadales bacterium
ACATCCAAATGATCTTCAAGCAATACATATTCAGAAGCATTGGCTCGAAGATGAGCTAATTCCGCGTAAGCACTTTTGCCAAAGTTGTAAACAGCTCCCGCAGCATTCTTAACAGTTTCAGAAAATCCCGAAAAGTCAGTCGGAGATGAATCCATGACTGACTTGCCACTCGACTTTGCATCGGTTTTAAGCCTTCCAGCTTCATTTTGTAGCCAGCGAATGGCGTCACTGGGTCGATACTTTACAACTTCCACGATTAAGATTCACTACGCTCAATATCGAAAAATAGATGCAATTGTTTACACTTTCATCGTTTTCCATTTGCCTTGTTTCCAAGCCCAGGCTGCTAAAAATCCTTGCACGCCTTGAGTGAAACTCATCGCAATCCAAGCACCAATTGCCCCCATTGCGTATCCAAATGGTAACTGAATCCCAGAAAAAATGACAGTCCCAGTTCCTAGTGAGAGCACCACAGCAATCGGGAGCCGTAATCCCCAAAGAGAGACTAGTCCAATCCAAAGTGGTCGTTTGGTGTCGCCAGCTCCTTGCATTCCACCAATAATTACCATTGAAAGACAGAATAATGGTTCACTAACACAAAGCCATCTCACTATACTAACGACTTCCGCTGCAACTTCAGGCTTGTGACCTGCTAGAACGGGAGCAATAGCTGGAACATACAACCAGCCAACCAATTTTTTCTGCTCGGAGTGGTTCTTTTGCACCTAAGTTTTGACCGACTAAGGCTCCTACTGCAGCGCTTACTCCAAAAGCCTGAGCAAACATAAGAGACTCGATTGCAAATCCAATTCCCATTGCTGCGATTGCTGCTTCATGGTTGGGGACAATCCCTAGAACTACAGTAAAAGCAGTGAGCGAAAAAGTTCGCAAAGCAGCTTGGACACCTGATGGAATGGCTATTTTCAAAATTCGCACAATCCAATCCTTACGAGGAAATCGAAGACTGAATTTAACTCCCAAAGTTGTTCTTCGAACATAGATTGTATACAAAATAGCCGAACACCATGCACTACCACTCAAGGCAAATCCAGCGCCAGTAAGTCCCAGCCCTAAACCCGGAATATTGTTTCTGGGAGGGAAAATAAATAGAAAGTTCAGCATCATATGGAGAAGAATTTGAAATCCCGAAAGATACATCGGAGACTTCGTATCTCCGGTGCTTCTCAAAGACGCAGCAAGAACTTGCACAATACAAATGGCCGGAACACCAAGTGAATACGCACCCAAAAACAGAGTGAGCTGTCTAATCTCTTCGGTGTAATTTGGTTGAAAAATTAATCTGGCAGCAAAAGGAGTAAGCACTACCGCCAATACCGAAAGTCCAATTCCGACGTACATTGCAACTTGCAGCGATTGTTGAGCTGCAAGGCGATACTCCGAAATTTCCTTTGCACCGTATGCTCTGGCAACAATAGCCCCGGCTCCAACAGCAATTGAGTAGGCCAACGAAAAGAGTAAAAACATAAAGCTCATAGAAGCTCCATGTGCGCTCATTGATGTATCGGGAAGGTTGCCAATAAAAAATCTATCAATCAAAGAATTAGCGACTTGTAAAAGATTTAATGCGACGACTGGCCAAGCCATCGTCCAGAGTGATCGTCCAACACTCACGGAGAGAATTTCATTATTTACATGTGGTTGCCTGCCGTTTGCGACGAGTTCCGTTTCTGATGCTTGAGAACTCGCTTCAGTAGTATTGATTGGTGTTGTCATGAATGGTGAAAAACTTATGATATCGGTAAGGCAAATGTATCTAACAGGACGGTAAAACTTATGTTAAGTATGGCAAAGACAGGGCTCCCCAGAATGCTTCTATGTAGCATTGTTCTTAACAGTTTCATTTTGCTGACGGGATGTGCAAGCAAAACAGCGCCAATTGATTTTGCAGTACGACCTTTGAACCCTGGTGGAGACATAACGTTGGGTAAATCGTTCCCTAACAAACCGGTAGTGCTGTATTGTTGGGCAACATGGTGTGGACCATGCAAACAGTTCGCACCGATTCTTAATGAAATGGCAGATCAGTGGCAAAAGAAGGGGATTGGATTTTTTGCGGTTGCTATGGATGAAACTGCCAAAGTTCGCGCCTACGAGGCAAAAGAACCACATCGAATGACCGTTGGCATCGACACTCGTACCGCTGTAAACGAGGTTATTCCCCTTCCCTCCCTACCCAAAATTGTAATTTTGGATAAAGAACATCGAATCGTTTGGGAACAAGAAGGGTTTGGTCCCGAGACTGAAATTGAAATGGCTAGGATACTAGAATCCCTTGCTACGAATTAATTCAGTTGGATTGAAACATCGGAATTAATTTACAGGACTTATCATCTTGCTTTGGCATCAACAATATTCACCACTCATAATGCTCGACGCAGTGATGCCTGAAGTTGAACTCGGGATGGATGGCTCCTTCGTCATTCTTGGGAGTTTTGGGCCTATGGCAGTAGCTGACCAAGGCGTATGGTGGAGACTCTTCAAGGATGCATTCCCTCAATCAGTTGACTACTGCAGAATCTATTTCCAACAAAATTGGACTCCCGAAGATTCGGAAGAGGTTTTTGCACTCGTTCCAACCAGTGAACATCGGTCAATTCGTCTGATAAAGGATTCAGAAGAAAAATGGCGGCAACTAATCAAACCTGATCACTCTAAAAGAGGGTTTGCGTGCATCGTGAATGAATCACGCATACCCATCATAATGATTGGCCCTCCTACAGAGGAAGGCTGGGACTTGTTTAGAACCACTTGGTAATCGATTCGGTCTTAGCCTAACTTTCAAAACAAAAGGTATTCTCTTGGTTCGCATGGCTATTTCTACAGGTTCAGTTGCACCCGATTTCACCCTAAAAACCAAGACCGAAAACGGACTTGAAGATATCACACTCTCCGGTTTCTTTGGGAAAGACAATGTAATCTTACTGTTCTTCCCTGCAGCTTTCACGGGAGTCTGCACTCAAGAAATGTGCGATGTTTCAAATGGAAATTGGAGTCACGCTACTAAGCGATTTTGGCCGTAAGGTCAGTGCTAGCTACGATGTGCTTTGGGAAAATTTTGCGGGCACCGGCGGAGATTCTAGCTATCGCGCGGCATTTGTCATTGATAAGGGTGGTGTCATTCAATATAGCGAAGTTACTGAAAACCCAGGTGTCATGCCAAATTTTGAGGCCATACAAACTACTCTGGCTAAGATTTAAGAACAAGAAACTAATTTGCGCAACGGCGAAATATGAAAATCCAAGCACAACGCGGAACTGAGGATGTTCTTCCAAATCAAGTTGAAATCTGGCAGTATCTGGAATCCAGCTACAGCAAGGTAGCTCGTAAGTTTGGATACTCAGAAATCCGAACTCCTGTCTTTGAAGATGTTAACCTGTTTACTAGAACCTCTGGTGAATTCAGCGACATCGTCTCTAAGGAAATGTATGACTTCAAAGACAAGGGAGACAGGCATATTGCGCTCAAGCCAGAAGGCACTGCTCCGGTTATGAGAGCGACGATTGAGCACAACCTTGCACCCCTAGGGAACCATACGAGACTGTATTACATTACTCCCTGCTATCGTTACGGGAGGCCTCAAAAAGGTCGTTTGAGAGA
>JAPLCS010000429.1:0-3837 GCA_026392145.1 Fimbriimonadales bacterium
AAACAGAACCCATGCCATAGCGCTTCCATAACCCATGTCCATATACTTCCAACTGCGCTGAAACATATATAGTGCATAGAACATCGTGCTGTCTTCTGGCCCCCCTTGACCCTTTGAAATAATAAATGCTTGGGTGAAATATTGAAAAGTTCCAATGATTCCCATCACCAAGTTGAAGAAAATGACTGGCGAGAGCATTGGTAAGGTTACAGCCTTCAACTTCTGAATGGGTCCTGCACCATCAAGAGTCGCCGCTTCATAGAGGTAGGTGGGTATGTCCTTTAGTCCGGCAAGGTAAATAACCATAGAACCCCCCGCTCCCCATACTGACATAAATACGAGGCTCCAAGGCGTCCACGTCGGATCCGATAACCATGCAGGACCCTTGATACCAATCAAGTCAAGAATTTGGTTGACCATTCCAACTTGCGGATTCAGAATCCACATAAAAATTGAAGTCGTTGCCACAGTAGGAATAATTGACGGGAGGTAGAAAATCGTTCGAAAGGCTGCAATTCCTTTTACATTACTATTCAAAAGAAGTGCAAGAAGAACTCCAACCACAAGAACCATGGGAACTGAGCAAAGGGCAAAACGAATAGTAACCCACAACGATTTCCAAAACAATTCGTCGTCAAACAGCATCATTCGGTAGTTTGCGAGACCTATGAATTTCGGTGGTTGAACAATGTTGTATCGTGTGAAGCTGAGATAAAAAGACTGTATGAATGGACCGAGAGTGAAAACTAAGAATCCTATTAACCACGGGGCAATGAAAAAATATCCGGTGAGATTCTCTCTACTTTTGGGGATCATGAGCGAGTTGCCTTAATTCTTTTTATTGAGCGGATTTTCACCGTAGTACATCGGTAAACCGAGATCTTTGAGTTTTTCCCAAGGAAAGGATTTTGGATCACTTTTTCGACCGGAGGGCACCGCAATAAACTCATGGCTGGTGAGTGATGAGATTGGATACCGCCGCATCATGACTTTAATAATTGCTCTCAAAGCATCTAATTGTTTGTCAGAATACGGTTCCTTGCCATCATTTAAGTTCACTAACTCAATTCCTATTGAGTAGTGGTTCAAATTTTCTTTTCCACTGTAATCTCTGCTGACCCCTGCATGCCAAGCACGATCCCACGTACTGACGTTTTGTACAATTGAACCGTCTTGCCCAATTGTAAAATGGGCGCTAACTTGGCTAGATTCTCTTTGAAATGCTTCGGTTGTTGCCTTTAGGGTGGGAATCACAGTTGAATGAATTACAATGGTGGAGACAACTGCATCCTCAGGTCTTGGACCAAAGTTGGGGGATTGAATCCACACAACCTTCATATAACCCGGATCCTTCCACGGATTAGGCATCGGTGACCTACCGTCACGACTTTGTAATGATAGCGTAGGAACCTCAAAGGGTTGAAGAGCTACGAATAGTGCCCCCATTACGGTAAACATGGGGGCATTTTACATGAGAACGAAAGAGAAGTGATTGAAAACTAATCTGAAATTATCTAACTTAACTGCGGATTACTTTTTCGCAGCTTCTTTCATAACATCACTAATGTCGAACATCATGCCAGAGTTTCCAGAGATGATTTTGGGAAGCACTCCATCCCACTTTTCAATCCACTCCCGAGCCAAAACTTTACTACCACCACTCTGATTGAGTGCATCTGCTTTGATTCTGTTTGAACGTGCTTCACCCTCAGCTCTTGCAATTGCAGTTTTGGCATCAATTTCGGCTTTTTGAAGTTCATATTTCGACTTTTCCGCCGACTGCTGAGCTACCTGCTTTTGTTCGATTGCTCTATTGAAATCCTCAGAGAACTCAAAATTAGTGAGAGATACACCATTGATTTCCACCACGATATTGTAGGCCTTGAGTCTCTCTGTCAACATCATGTCAATCTCTGATTTAACTTTAGAACGCAACCGAATTAATTCTTCGGCCGTGTAGTTTGCCACGACTGCTTTTACGGTTTCTTGAGTAGCGGGATCAATGATTCGGCTGGCAAAGTCCAACCCGACGTTTTTGTAAAGATTCCCCACCTGACTTTCGTTCAGATGGTAGTTGATAGCAACTTGGGTACTGACGTTCTGAAGATCCTTGGAAGCTGCAGCAGCTTTGGCTTCTTCTTTTTGTGTTCTGACTTCCATCAGTTCAACTTTTTGGACGAAGGGAATCACAAAATGAACACCTTCATTAAGCACTCCGCTGACGGCACCAAAATTAAGTAACACTCCCCGGTAGCCAGCAGGTACCGAAAAATAGCCGGACATGAGAATAGACAGCACGGCAAAAACAAATGAAATAACTTTTCCGCTCTTTTTCAGGTGAGTAAAATCACGAACAACGTCGTTTGCGTCCGTGACTTTACTCGGAATCAGAAACAAGACAACGAAAGTAACGACCGCTATAAAAAGAATAAATGATCCCATTCACTCAAGTGTACATAGGAAACTCTGTTTGAGTTGCAATTATTCAACTTCTGATGATAAACAAAAAAGCCCCACAACAAGTGGGGCAAGATTTATACAACGAAATGAATCAGCCTTTGACTAGTCCATTGGTTGCATTCTGTGTTCCTGCTTCCGGTTGCATAACAGGTCCATTGCCTTTTCCAGTTCCTGAATTTTCGCCTGGTTGATTTCCTGTCCCTTTAGCTGGCTGGTCATACTGGGTATTCATAACAACTCCAGCACCCTTTTTAGCTCCTGCACCATACTGTGCATCTGGTTTGACTCCGCCAGTTGCATCCGCAATTCCACCGTTGGAATATTTGTCACCAACATACTGATCTTTGAACTCAGTGGGAGTGGTTGCTGACTTGAATGATTCAAATCCCTTCACACGACATCCAGATGCCATGAGCGCAACAACGATTCCTGCTAATGCAATCCGTGCTTTCACCCTCATAATTTACCTCAATCTTAGTCTTCAGCCTAGATTAGAAGCTGACATCAACCTTCTCTTCATTTCCAGTTTCACTGCTCTTATACAACGCATCAAAAATGGCGTTGAGAATGAGTCCATTTAGACCCGGAACAGGAGACTCTTTTCCTTCCAGAATGGCATCTACAAAGGCCACTACTTCAGCAGTGTGTTGAGATTCAACGTGTGGAACGTTTCTAGGAACCATGTCAAAAAGTTGCTTGTTCTCCTCGGTATAAATCTCAATAGGATCATCACCAGAAATTTTCACAGAAGCACCTGCTTTTGTTCCAAACAGCTGGGTCTTCATGATGTCCCTTTCGCTCATGTTCGCCATGAAGGAGCTTTCCAGAGATACAACCGCTCCATTATCGAACTTAATGAAGCCAACGGCGAAATCTTCAACCGTAAACTTGCTTCTGTCGTAATCACCAAAAAGATTGGTCAACTCTGGATTCTTACCCATCATATCCCATGTTTTGCCAGAAGCTGAAACAGGTTTCGGATATCCCATCAGAAAGAGGGTGAAGTCAAGAATATGAACACCTATATCGATAAGAGGGCCGCCACCCTGCTTTTCTTTATCAATAAAAACTCCCCAACCAGGAACTCCACGTCTTCTAAGAGCTTGAGCCCTAGCAAAGTAGATGTCACCCATGTTGCCCGCATCTATGTACTCTTTCATGAATCGACCAGATCCACCAAAACGGCTTTGAAGAGCTACTTGCAAGATTTTTCCTGAATCCCTTGCCGCTGCACACATGCTCCTCGCTTCGTCCGCATTCATCGCAAGTGGCTTTTCACAAAGAACATGGATGCCCGCCTGAAGAGCTTCGATTGTTGGGTCCTTGTGGAACTTGTTTGGAGTTGTTACCGAAACTGCATCCACTAATCCGCTTGCA
>JAPLCS010000429.1:4003-11212 GCA_026392145.1 Fimbriimonadales bacterium
AATTTCACACTTGTCAGGAATACTTGCGTACCCTTTCATGTGACAACTTTGGGCGATTCCGCCCGACCCAATGATTCCGATTCTTAGCTTGGCTGACATGAGAACCTCATGAGGTTACCGCCATAAATCATTCTCTGTCACCCTTAGATTGAGTGGTTTTTTAAGAATCAGTTGATTCTCGAAAATGAAGCGCAAAAATCCAATTGATTGATGTCTTAGTTGACCGAATGAGTATCTTCCGGTGGTACTTCATTTTCAAATTGAAGATCCGAGGCATCCTCAAGGATTTCAGTCAGTTCCGGACTGATTTCTTCGGTAGTAACTCCTACTTTGCTTGCTAGGAACGACCCTATGGTGGCGATACTCACCAACACAATCCAGAATACTGACGTTGGGAGTTCTGGTACTTGAGGACTGTCTGGGTGTTGAATTGACCAAGAGTGAGCAGAGATAAATGAAAGTTTCACCCCAACCCATCCAACAATTGCATAAGCAACGTGGTCAAGTGTCGGATACTTGGCTAGAAGTTTTATAAAGAAACTGGCCGCAAATCTCAAAAGAACAATTCCGATGATTGCACCAAAAAATACAACCCAGATCTTTTCCATTTTGTTACCTATAAAGGTAATGCCTGCAAGGACAGAATCAACTGCAAAAGCAATGTCCGTAAGTTCAACAGCAACGACAGTCCACCAGAAACTCCTTGGTTTTAGGTTAATCTCATCTTTATCTTTTGTTTGCGAAACAAAGTGTTTACTTGTAACAAAAAGGAGGTACATGGCACCGATTGCCTGAAGCCACCATTGTTTGAGGATGATGGTAGCAAACAAAATTGCGAGTAGTCTAAAGAAAAATGCTCCACCCAGACCATAGAGCAATGCCTTTTTCTGCTCTGCTTTAGACAAATGTTTCACCATGATGGCGAGAACCAGAGCATTGTCGGCAGAGAGCAAAGCTTCTAGAATTACAAGGGCTATCACTCCACCCAAGTCTTTGAATTCGAGAGTTTGGCTAAAAGGTCCTATGAGCATTCTTTAATAGATTTCCTTCAAAATAAGATTATGCCGACTTACGTTTATGAGTGCTCAAAGTGCTCCAAAACCTTTGAAGCTGAACAAAGAATTACCGAAGAACCTCTAACTTCATGTCACTGCGGTGAAGAAGGATTCGTCAAAAGAATTATTCAACCCACGGCAATTATGTTCAAAGGTTCTGGATTCTACGTGAATGATTCATCTGGGAGCACCACATCTGCAACTGAATCTTCTAAAACTTCAGAATAGGTGCTCCTAGCGAGGTGTTCCGGCAAAAGTGAGAAGCCCAACCCAAATTGCGCCAGATTCTTTAAGAACTTTTGCGCATTCATGAGCGGTTGCACCCGTGGTGATGACATCGTCGATCAAAAGTATCTTTTTGCCCTTTAGGTCTCGATTGCATGTAAAGGCTCCAACAAGGTTTTGCTGACGCTGTTGGGGTGATAGTCTGAACTGAGCCCTCGTTCTTTTCATCCTTACGAGGTCGAAAATAATCTTATGTTCAGGAAGGTCTGTACATAACAAATGAGACTGATTAAATCCACGCCAAGCTAATCGGGTCCTATGAACTGGAACCGGAACGATATAATCGACATCTAGCAACCAATTGTCATACGCTTCCCTTATTTGTGCAGCCATCCAATGAGACAAATTTGTCTGTCGTTGATATTTAAGTAACTGCACCAAATCCACAGTCAATGATTGATATCGATAGATAGCTCGTGCACCATCCAGAAAGGAAGTGGGTCTATCGTACTCAATGTTATGGGGAGACAACGATTGCAAGCAATCTTCACAGGGACAAACTGTGGACAAAGCCCGGCAAATAGGACATTTGGTGGGGAATATCCAATCTAATAGAAGGTTAGAGTAGTTGTTCAATGAGTATCTGGCTCTTATCATCAAGCAACTCTAAATTTAATATTTCATATCTTCCACCATCTACGCTTGTGATTTGCCATCGCCCTGGCGTGAGCTCGTGTGCATTATCTCTCCAATTTCGAACATAAAAATCAGAAGGACCACGAGTTGTTTCCACTTCAAACTTCCACATACTAGCATCACTCTTCAAGGAATTGATTCTTGTGATAGCAGGTGTAAAGTAACGACGATCAAGTTCCTGCTGAACCAATTCTTGATCTGATTTTGAAAGATTGCTCAGAGACTCAATGACTCCATATTCCTTATTATCTTCTTCACGAACGGAAATGAATTCATCAGGAGCGCTCAATGGAAACGCTCTGTGTAAGTGAACACTTTCTTTCCACTCACCATCAATGCAAATGTCAAGAAACAGAGAGTCGGGTCTCCTACGGAAGGATATTTTTGTGGGATCGAAATAGGTAAGCCGCGACACTCCTAAAGTATGTCCGACAGAGTGTTAAGTATGGGGAATTTCTTCCAAAGCAGGTTGCAAATTGAAACTCAAATATCTTGAATAATATTTGCCTCTTATTTTCAATCACATTCATATCGAACTTGCATACAATGGAGGTGTGGCAAGATTTTTCCGAAGTCTCTCTTGCATTTTCGCAGTCCTGGTTGCCCACGCGTGTCAAGCTGCCGGATTTTATTCATATTCCAACGCAATTCAGTTTGTAGCTTATTTGGAAGAAGATCCAATTTGGGTTATCTTTGATCCTGATGTAGAGAAAAGTTATTACAATTCAAATGACGGAAAAGGTTCAGTTGAAATTATCATTGATGAAAAGTTAAAGCTTTCTTTGCAGTGTCATAAGGCTGATCCAGATTCAGAACTAATGGCAGAAACCGAAGGGTATGCCGTATTCGGCCAAGACATGTTAAGCAAATACGAGTTCTTGTTTACACTACACACCGGTGAAGTTGAACTCCTACCCATTGAGTCTCTTAAGTCAAAAGAGTTCCAATCGACTGCAAAACTCCTGCTGAATCAAGTGAAAGGATTGGATAGAAACTCTCAAGGATTCAAAGCTTTTCCAACTCTTGCCTGGTCAGGTGTTCGAAAATCACTGCCCAAAGAGACGTACTTCACACGATCTTGGGACAACGGCTCAATCGCTGTCATCGCATGTTCAAACGGTCTTTCACCAACTCTCATAGTGCAAGACAAACGTACAGAAACCGATGTCTTCGGGCTCACGGAATGGGGCTGTGAAGAAATCCTCGTTCGGTTTGGTGCGGGTGATGAGGCAAAAGTGTGGGCTAAAAACCCCATTGAGAACTCTTCTTCTTTTATTGGAATGATGATAGGTACTCCAACCTACGAAAAAGACAATTCATTGTTCATCAATGATGAGGTGCTTGATATTGAGACTGATGAGAACAATGAAGGTGGGGACTTACAATTGTTCAAAGTGAATGGACTAAACGTCGACCATCTTTGGAAAAGCTATGTTGAAATGAGTAACGGTGATAGATTGGATTTGATGAAGACACTCTTTGAAACCAAAAAGGTAACCGTCGGAGATCAAAATGATAACCAAGATTTACTTTTAGATGTGGAGGTCATAAACAATGAGTTGTACTCCAGCTACGAAAAAGCTTCATGGCACCGTAGAAAGCCACTTAAATTCAATCCTTTGAGTTCAAAATTACGGTTGATGCCATGTCGCCCATCACATTGATGGTTGTACGACATCTGTCCAAGAACCAATCAACAGTTAATAGAAACGGGATGAATTCTGTAGGTAGATTTACTGCCTTGAAGACTGCAATCATAGTCACCAACCCTGCTTCTGGAATACCAGCAGCTCCAACACTAGCAATAATGGCCATTAAAACAATGATCAGTTGCTGTTGAAATTCTAGGTGCATTCCTAATCCCTGAGCGATGAACAAAGCAGCCATTGCTTCATAAAGAGCAGTTCCATCGTGATTGAACGTTCCGCCAACCATGATGCCCATATTTGCGTTTTCATGTTTGACTTTGAGGTTCTCTACCGCGCATTTATAAGTCACTGGAAGGGTTGCAGCAGATGATGCGGTTCCAAAAGCCATAGCAAATGCTTCTCTACTTCCCTTGAGGAAAGCTAGTGGACTGACTCTAGCAGTAATCATCATTCTAAGGACGTAAAAGAGTGCCATCAAAAAGAGGGCAAACACCACGCTGCCTACCCAGTAACCCATAACCAGTAGTTGCTCAATTCCTTTATCTGCAACGATTCTGGTGACGACGGCAAATACTGCTAACGGAACAAGCTTGAAAATCCACTTGAGAACCGTGATGGATACTTGAAAAATGGCGTTTAGACCCATTTCAAATGCGGTAATCGATTTTACAATTTGATCGTTCTTGCTTGTTTTAAGAACTCTCATCGCAATTCCAAGAGAAACCGCAATGAGAATGATTGAAATAATATCGTTCTTTTGAAACGGTGATATAAAATCGGCTGGAATACTGTCTAGAAGGTGAGTCCAGATGTTGTACGGCTCCTTGTCAGGAGCCGAATTCTTTTCCATTGGAATACTTAAGTGATTGCCAGGCTGGAAGAGATTTGCCACCACTAGGCCGATTGTTATCGCCACCACGGTGTTGCTCATCAAAAGCCACATCAACCGACCAGCCTTTTTGCCTGTAATATTCGCTGTCAGAATGCTCGCAAGAACCGCACTAAAAATCAGCGGAGTTGCAAGTAAACGAAGCAATCGAAGAATAACATCTGAAATCCACTTGAGAGAGTCGGGAGTGAAGGGAAGTGAAACTAGTTTTTCGTGCCAAAGATGACCACAAACAGCTCCAATCAAAAGTGCCACAAGAATGAAAATAAAGAACGGAATCTTTTCTCTAGAGGGACCTTCGTGATGGGAATTAATCGCAACTTCGTCTTGATTCATCTGTTTACCTTCCTCACGGTAGTTCTACCCGCACCGGGTTGAAATCATTTTACAAATCCGAAAATTGCACCAATTCGCACCAGAATATTCTGAATCAACATACCGATAATCTAGACCAATATGTCATTTTTCAAACCGTCAGAAGGATGCCCCACCAGTTTGGTTGAAGTATTGGTAGGTCCATGGTTGTTTGCGTTTTTTGGTCTAATGATAGGAATGGGAGTCATTAGGCAGTTTCAGCAAAATGGAAAGCTTCCCACCTGGTGGTTGGGCTCTTTTGCACCAACTATACTTGGCTTAGTGCTTGGCATTCAACGATTCTCTTTCAGGTTCGATACACTTTACTTTTCATCAATATCGTCCCGTAAACTTGATTGGGCTCACTTTGCTGCTCCTATTTTTCCCCTGGCTTCAGTAGTTTTGGTATTAATCCTCATCAAAAAACAAATTGGCGTGGAATCCAAGAAAGTGTACTGATACTTCTCGTATCCTAATAATATGAAAACAGATTCGAGACCCGAGGTACTCAGCATGAAAATGCCGTGCAACTCTGTCGGTCTCACCACTACAGAAGCAGCATTTATCGAGCAAGCTCGTAACAATGGTGAACTCTACATTGCCCAGCCGTACCAACTTTATAGCGAAGATAATCATGCGGCATGGAAGTCCTTGTTTGGTCGTATGCGTCCTCAATGGGAGAGGTTTGCGAACGAACATTTCATGAAGGGGATTGAATCTCTTTGTTTGGACCCCAACAGAATTCCAAAGCTTGACGATGTTAACCAATTCCTGAATCCACTCACAGGTTTCAAAGCAAAAGCAGTAAGTGGATACGTGCCTGCCTACCTGTTCTTTGATTGTCTAAGCAACAGAGAGTTTCCAACTACAATAACAATCCGCCGACATGACAAGCTGGATTACCTTCCTGAACCAGATATTTTTCACGACATTGCGGGTCATGTGCCAATGCACACAGACAAAGCCTTTGCTGATACCTTAGTACGATTTGGAGAATTGGCGAAGCTGGCAGTAGAAATCGGTTCTGAAATCAAAGATGAAGATGAAAAACTTCATCGGCTTAACAGCATTATCAAATCATTAGCCCGATTCTTTTGGTTTACCATCGAATTTGGACTCATGAAAGGGAAGGATGGCATGAAAGTTTATGGCAGTGGACTTTTAAGCTCTTTCGGGGAAATTCAGTACTCAATTGAATCACCATTGGTGCAAAGGTATCCACTTCAATTGGAATGGGTGATTAACCAGTACTTTGAAATAGACCACTATCAACCACTGCTTTTCTGGGTGGAGTCATTCGATCATCTCTTCAGTTTGGTTACTGAATTGGAACAGTGGATGAAAGATGGGAAGCTTAACAATGTCTCACCGGGTGAACCTTTAGTGAATGAGGAAGATTTACGCAGTTTTCTTGCGGTAGAGGGAGCCTAAGGCTCGGTAAAATAATGAGTATGCGAGTAGAGATCTTGATGCCCGAGCTCGGCGAATCCGTGCATGAAGGAACAGTGAGCCGATGGTTAAAGAAAGTGGGCGATACGGTCAAGGAAGACGAACCGGTCGTAGAGATTATGACCGACAAGGTCAATACCGAACTTCAGGCACCAGCCTCTGGAGTTTTAACTGAAATTACTATCCAAGAAGGGGAGCTTGTTAAAGTATTCCAAGCGATGGGTTTCATTGAAACCGAAGTGGGAGCAGCAGCCTCTAAACCCGAAGCAGCCCCAGCACCTACTCAGGCAGCTTCTGTACCTGCACCAGAGCCTCAATCAGTATCTCAAGCAATTCCTGAATCAGCGGTAAGCAATTCAGGCGACAGAAAGTGGTTCACACCCGTAGTACGAGCGATTGCCAAGGAACATGGAATTACCGATGACCAACTCGCGACGCTGGTTGGTTCGGGTGAAGGTGGACGAGTAACAAAGAAGGACATTGAAGCAAAAATTGCGACTGGAGGATTTACAACTTCTACAACCTATTCTCCAAAGACACCTGAATTCAAACCAGCACCAGCTACGGTAGCAGGACCAGATCAAGAAATTGTGCCTCTTGCTGGAATGAGAAAGATGATTGCTGATCACATGATCAAATCTTCTCAAGTGCCAACAGTAAGCACCATTACCGAAGTGGATGTCACCAAGATGGTGAAGTTCCGTGAAGTGAACAAGGACACATTTGTTCAAACGTACGGCGTCAAACTCACGTACACACCTTTCTTCATCAAGGCTTTAACAGAAGCTCTGCAAGAGTTCCCAATTCTTAACTCTGCTCTCATGCCAGACAACAAGATAGTCAAGAACGGAGGCGTCCACATGGGTATCGCGGTTGCTTTAGGTGCCAAGGG
>JAPLCS010000391.1 GCA_026392145.1 Fimbriimonadales bacterium
GGCAACTTCGTTCTTCCACTTGATCGTAACGATAATATTTTGCAGATTGGTTGAGTTCAATACACGATTAACCGACCAAGTTGCAGAAACATTCGAAGTCCCCTTTGGCATCATTTCCAGCAGTTCAGGATCAATTTGCCAGATTTGGTTGTCTGTACCAATTAGACGGTTAGATTGGGAAATTTGTCCGAAATCATCAATCTGCATCCGGGCAAGATACATCGCCGCAGCACGAGCTTCCGACTGCCGTTGCATTCTTGCAGAAGATGCAGCAAGCCCCATTACCGAAAGCGAAGTGGCAGTGAGTACAGTCAGACTCAACAAAACCTCAATTAAAGAGAATCCCCTAGCAACGACTCTCCTCGTCACTTCAGTATCTTCTGGCAAATTAGTATGGTTTTGTTCTGGAAGCATAACTACCCGGAGGGGTTATGCCAAGTTGAGTGAATCTCGTTACTCCTGAAATTACGAGGTTTTATCCACCAAAACTAATTTTTATGAGAATTTTTCTTTCGATACTCCGCTTTGGAGGCTCGATCAACCGCGACCAGTCGCTTAAAGTACATGCTTCCCCAGGCACACAACGCCGTCAGCAATAAAAGTGAGGCAAAAACAATAAGTCCACCCAACAGTGGATTCGAAAAAAGCACATCGTAGCCTCGCTGCATAAGTACCTCGTAGCCTCACTCAAAGTGTACTATCAACAATAACAATCCATGAAGCAAATTCGTTCAAAAGCAGGAATCCGAAAGGTTTTCAAAGAGCACCAAAACGAAAGAAATGACATCGATCTCGTCATTCTGCTTCAGGACTGGGATGACGCTTACAACGTCGGTGGCATGTTCAGGGTTGCCGATGCCGCGGGTATCCGCGAACTAATACTTACCGGAAAAACTCCCCAACCTGGCATTTCTCCAATGGTCGGAGTGACCAGCATGGGCGCACATCGTAAAGTGCCGTGGAGGCATATCCAAAGCTATAATGATGCCTGCCTACTTCTCAAAGAATCCGGATACTCTCTCGTCGCCGTTGAAGTCGCCGAGCAAGCAACTCCCTACACCCAATTCAAATATCCGGCAAAAACTTGCTTGGTGCTCGGCAACGAAGGTGCCGGTGTGTATGGCTCGGTCATGAAGCAATGTGACAGCGCTGTATTCATTCCCATGGCGGGCAAAGGTCGTTCAATAAACGTCCATGTCGCCGCGGCCATCATCGCCTTTGATGCCGTCCTCAGACCAAATTCCAACGAAGCCGAGGAGTGATTCTCACTAGACGTTGGCAAAAGGACTCATAGATCGCTTTTTCGGCTCAGGCAAGATAAACGCCCTGACCCGAGAAATGTACTCTCGGAACGCAATCAGTTCCTCTGAATCTGTCGAACCGTCCGCCGCAATAATCCCGTATCCAATCATCTCCAGGCTGACAACCAACCTGTGCGCAAGCTGAGATTGGTTCCTTTCATCATAGTCACGGGCGATAAAAACCAATTTAGGAATATGGTTCATCTCATTCATCCGAGGTTCCGATCTCTCCACCTGCAAATACGCATTCCACAGCCACTCATTGGTCTGCAACATCTTATGAAGCTGAGCAACTTCAGGCTGAGAAAGTGTGCCGTCTGACCAAGCTAACCTATCAAAAACGCATTTAATGGCTCGCGCTGTCTCAAGACTAAGATCGTTAAATTCGTTGCTGAAATCATCCTTCCTCAACAAACTCACAATCTCAACCAGGGCTTCAACGCTTCGTACCGCAAATCCCATCGAGTCTTTCATGATTGGCTGGTGCATAGCTTAGAGTACGAATTATATGAATTCGCGATTCTAACCTGAGGTCACTTTATCTAAAAACCCAAAATCAAAGAGGATGTCCAATCAAAACGCAACACTTTGCCACGTTCACGATTGGCTTACCGTCCCGGGTGGAGCCGAAGAAGTCCTCCGTCACATGCTCCAAGTAGCGCCTGGCGACGTCCTCGCCGCCCAATACAATCCCGACAAATTCCCATGGCTCCAAGAAGTCAAGGTAAGAAACCACTGGATTTCTAACCTTCCATGGTCTAAATCCAAGCACTACCTTTACTCCCCGTTCCTTGCCGACGTGTACCGAGAAATGTCCTGCCGGAAATACGAAACCGTCGTATGCAATTCCCACTCCTTCGCCCACGGAGTCAAAGTCAATCCGAATTCAGTGTTTTACTGCTATTACCACACCGTAGCACGCTCGATTTGGTTACCCGAAATCGACGGCAGAGCGGGAAGCGGATGGATCCGCAAACAGCTTGTCAACTACATTAAGAAACGGGATCTCCAAGCTGCTGCCCACCCAACCTACTTAGTTGCAAACTCAAACACCACCAAACAGAGAGTTGAAAAGTTCTATCGAAGACCAGTGGACGAAGTCATCTACCCTCCCGTCGACACCGAAAAGTTCTCCTCGGTTCAACGTGTTTCCGAAGACGAAGGCTATTTAATCTGGGGAAGGCAGATTGCCTACAAACGAACCGACCTCGCAATTGAAGCCGCGAAAAGACTCAAATTCAAGCTCAACATTGTCGGTACAGGCCCTATGATGGACGAATACAAAGTCCTCGCTCAGGGTTACCCGAACATCATCTTCCACGGTCGACTGGCCGACCAGGACCTCATGTCGCTCATGGGTAGGTCGCGCGCATTCCTGTTCCCCGCATACGAAGACTTTGGTATTGTCGTAGTCGAAGCGCTTGCAGCTGGACTCCCCGTACTCGCCTACCAAGCGGGCGGTGGAGCAGAGTCCGTCACCCCAGAAGTAGGCGAATGGATTCATGAACAAACCGTAGACGCCCTCTGCGACGCAATAGCTCGATTCGAGCAACGCTCCTTTGACCCGAATGCAGCCATTGCTCGAGCAAGCCTCTTCTCAATCCCCAGATTCCATCAAGAATTCAAACTCTCGCTAGAACGAGCCATTGAACGAGGGCCCGTACGACATTCCATTTAAGCTCCTTACTATCTAGACAGACCCCTCCCACAGAGCAAATTTTGCTCAACGGGTATACACTAACTAACATGCCGAGATACGACATCGATCCAAACCTGGTCCAAACGTTCTCGGACGCGGTCGCGCAATCTGAAACCATTCTCATCGGAACCCACCTAAATCCCGATGGTGACGCCCTCGGTTCAGCTCTCGGTTTGGCAATTTTCCTTGAATCACTCGGCAAAACCGTCGAAGTCATTTGCCACCATCCAGCACCCAAAAATCTTAGATTCCTGCCCACCGTCAACC
>JAPLCS010000266.1 GCA_026392145.1 Fimbriimonadales bacterium
CATGCGTGTGACCAAGGAGTAGCCTTACTAACTCTGCTCCCCCGTATCCTGTGGCTCCAACTACCGCAACTCTGACTTTGTTCAGCATAGCGAAGCGACTAGGTTACCTTGCACTGTCCGCATTCGCCTTCAATTCAGACCTATCGTTTAGGGCTTCAAAAAACCTTGGTCACTGAGCCATGCGGTAAATCGTTCGAACCAAGTCTTGACCGCTTGAAGACCAGATCTATCACCCATATTAAATCCATGACCACCTCCGCTAAGCACATGAAGTTCATAGGGAGATTTTGAACTTCGGTACCTCATGGCAATATCGAAGCAGACCTTACTCGCGCCATCATCCTGAGCAACAAGTAAAAATCCTGGAGGTAGCTTGGAGGGCAATTCATCAGGATTCATATTTGTAGGAATACCGAGGGGACCCGGATATATCCAAGCTGAAAAGTCTGGGCGTGAGTTTAGGCGATCGACAGGATCTTTTGCATCAGATGAGCCAACACCTCCCGAAAAAGTAGCCAGCGACAAGGTTTCTCCACCGGCGGAAAATCCAATAATGCCGACTCGTTTTATTCCCAATTGCTGTGACATTGACCGAACTAATCGAATTGCACGCTCTACATCGGCTCGGTTATCTTTTTCAAAAGTAAGTCCAGATTTTTCCTCTCGGAAAAGTCGGTAGCGTAAGACAATGCCTGTGATTCCAGCTTTGGCTAGCATCTGTGCAGGCTTTGTTCCTTCCTCTCCAACTACCAGTTCACGGTGTCCACCACCTGGAGCAATAACAATGGCGGTTCCAGTTTTATTGCCTCCTTCAGGCTCATAAATGGTTATTGAAGGGTTGTAAATATTTCCAATAGACCACGCATGGGGTTGAGTTTCCGGTTCATCTTTTCTGCTTTCTGAACCTGGTGCGCCATTTTGCCAAAGTGCAATTAACTTAGGAGTGCTCTGGATTCTTGTGTAATCGCTAACGTGGGCTTTTATAGCATTGGTTGGAAAACTTAACGTAAAAATCAAAACTGAAGTTAACATATCCGAACGTTACCACGTTGGCAAAACGTAGCGTGTTCAGTGAAAAAAGCTGCAACTTCAGAATGAATAATCTTTGTTTGCTGTAAATAATGGATTGTAAGAACTCGATGATTTGGTATTTTTTGAATCAAGTGCTGCACTGAAAAAATTTTCAATGCTGAAGAGCGGAATGCAAATGAAAAATGTCGTCTAACAGGTCATCGCACAGGTCAGGATAATGTTGGCAAGCAGTAAGTGCAGAAAATCAGCGGTTGTCAGGTGGAAAGTAGTTTCAGGGAAAAACTTTCACTTAGGTTCATTGACTACGTTCCACATTTTTGTGAGGCACTCTGCCATGGCGGGGTCAAATTCAATAAGTTCCGCTTTGTTGAAAGGAAAGAAGTCATTTTGGGCAAAGAATGCCTCGGTAGTTTCTGCAAAATACTCCGCAGGATTGGTCATAGCGTACGCTTTTTCGTGAGTGATGTTTCCAAGTGCATCTTTTCTAGCGACATTGTCATACTTTTTGCTTGCCTTAGCCGCCTGAAATCTTTGGGATATCTCAATGTTGTTGTGACCTTGTGGAAGAAACTGGTCGTGGTAGGCATGGGCAAGTTCGTGAAGTGCAAAATTGGGCATTCTACGTGTTTCTAATTCAAATATGCTCACGTTGGTGAATTCGACACCTTTTGCCATTTCTGGATTTCTATGATTATCTTTCAGCCATTGTTTTCCGGGATGATATTCAGCGGTTGGTCGGATTCCTGGATATTGAGGTGAAAACCAAAGGTGCACGGTTTTAAGTTTTTTTACTGCATCTTCCGGCACCACCTGCTTGATTTGTTGCAGTTGGTTTCCAAGTAGCTTAAGTGCTTGGTCGGTTTTTTCTAGTTGAGATTGACTTAATTCTTTTCTGATATGAACTGTCTAGCCTTCAATATTTCTGATATCGTATTCAGATTCAATCTGGTAGCATGACAATCGCGAACAGAATAGGAATGAGGCAAGAATCATGCTTGGAAGTTACCTAATGGTTTGAAGTTCAATCTGGTTTCTAGCTTGTAAAGTGGACGATGCCCCATCTTTCGGGGCGGTGCATATCAATCACCCCTTGCGGAGACCAGACCCAATTGTCTTCCTGTTGTCCCTCTGGTTTAACATACATTCCATTGACGATATCTAGTTTCCACTGGACTCTTGAGAAATTAATTCTCCACTGATCGCCTGACTTGGGAGGAACTTCGCCCGTTGAAATTTCCCATAGCGCATGCCAAGGGATGTGGATTTCAACGCTCCATCCGTCATCAATAGTTGAGGGGTCGTTTAGAGTGCCCTGCAATTGCACAGCGGTTCTCAGATTTTGTATCTCCCATCCATCAACACCACGGCCTCCCTGCAAATAAGGTTTGATAAGGAGGAGGTCCCAGGTTGTATTGAGAGCGTTGATTTCAAGTTCTGCATAGGCAAGGCCATCATTATCGGGATCGATAAATACTTCAAAATCGTTATCATGAAAAATGACAGAATCGTGTTCTGTGAGCGTAGCCCATAAATGGGGTTCTTCCATTTCCGCACCGATGTACAGACCCGAATCGCTCCAAAACATTTTCATCCTCGTTCGGTATCTGGGTTTTGGTTGAGAATCGCCTTCTATATCAACAAAATCATCTGACCAGGGGCAACTCAACCACTGCGATTTGTTCAAATTGCCATCCAGATGTGGGATATCGGGTAGGAAAGGTGCCAAATATGTCTTGTGGGGTGGTGCGCCGGAATGCTCTGACATTGTAAGTGCAGTTGAATTTTTATTCTACAGTAGTGTGTCAGAAAGAAACTTCTAAAAGTACAGGTTCCCCTTGAGATAGGGAAACCTGTAACTGACCTGAATTAGTCTTTTGCGTTATGATTCCAATGCATGTTTGGTAA
>JAPLCS010000316.1:0-4617 GCA_026392145.1 Fimbriimonadales bacterium
AACCAAGTTCCGAGTCATTAAATACCTTCCCGCAACAATCATCGCCGCTAATCCACCAAAAACAGCAAATCGAGAAAATCCGCTACCCGAACTTGAACCATTCAGAAACCCAACAACTCCACTATTCATCTCACCATAAACTGGAATCCGCTGAACAAACTTATCGCCGTCCGTCACAACGTCGTAGCCGATAACAATGCCTTTCGCCGTCTTGAGTGGTGAGGCAAGCTTTTCAAACTTCTCCTCAACATGGTCACCCGATTTCTTCACGCATGCATACACATCGGATTTAAGTTCGGCGGAGGAAATCTTAGGACCGCCGATCTCAGTAAGATTGATCACACCTTTCCGCCGCACTAATTTTGTTTCGTAGTTGTTAAACGCCCAATTCAACATCGTCATATAATCCTCCTGCCACTTCGGAGCATTCATGAGCGAGGAAATGAATCTCGTTTCGTTTCTCTTAGCGCTGCCAACGTAAGTATGACCTGCTGGAATCGTCCAGCCTGTCTTTATCCCATCCGCACCTGCATCTTTCCAAAGGATCTTGTTCTTGTTAATCATGGTTCGATCCGCAAAATTCATGCTTCGATCAATCAACTTCCTTTTGGCACCGACCACTTCACGAAAATCTTCACGTTGCATCGCCTCACGACCCATCAAGCACAAATCAAAGGCACTTGTGACGTGTTTCTTGTCATTCAATCCGTTCGGATTAGCAAAATGAGTGTTCTTGCAGCCAATTTCAGCGGCTCGCTTATTCATCCTTTGGGCAAACTGTTGCACTGAGCCATCCATCGCAACTGCAACCGCATAGCAACCATCGTTGGCACTCCGCAGCATCAATGCATACGCCATGTTCTTAACCCTGACGCGTTCACCGGGCTTCAAACCCATGCTAGATTCTCGAACATTTTTCACATCCGAAGGCGCCACGATAACGTCATCTGGCTTCAAATTTTCCAGCATCAGCAAAGTGGTCATGATCTTCGTGGTACTGGCTGGATATCGAGGAGTATCTGGATCCCGTTGCCAGATAACTTTCCCCGTCTTTTCCTCCATAATCACACCTGCCTTGGTGCTCAATCGCTGAAGTTCTTTCACTGGCTCATAGAACATCGGATGGAGCAGAGTGATCGGCATCATGATTCCTCACCTTGCAAATCTCCCTCTAACTCATCAGGCTCACGTTTCGGCAAAGCATCTAACTCCAACGCCTGAAGCTGGTGAAGGGAATCTAAATTGAATTGATGCAAAAACTGAGCTGTCGTCGAAAACTCAATAGGTCGACCAGGAGTCGGTCGTCGCCCCGATTCATAAATGAGGTTTCTCTCTTGAAGAACCTTAATACCGTAATCACTCTGCACACCACGAATCGCTTCAATCTCCGCGGTCGTAATCGGTTGCTTGTAAGCAACAATCGCCAAAACTTCCAGCATCGATTTACTCAATCGTTGCTTCTGAGGTTTCAAATGCGATGCCACAAGCTCAGAAAACTCCGACTTCGTTGCAAGCTGATATCCGCCTGCAATCCGGACAACCGTCAGAGCCCCTGCTTGCTCATACCTTCGTTCCAGTAGTTCAATCCCTTGCTCCACTTGTCCCTCGCTTCGTCCCAGGGTCCTCGCAATCTCTTGCAATTTTGCCGGAGCATCAGAGATGAACAATATCGCCTCAATCTGATCCGGTAAAGACACAAAAGCTCCCGACTCACTAGGCTCAATCACACTTACTTCAGGGGAAACGTTTTCAGACACACTCATCAATCAAAATATAGTTAACCGCTCAAACCCAGAGCTCAGCGTTTGGCAAAAAGGACATCCTCGCCCTTCAGAGCAACCACAGCACAATCAATTCTGATTAGTTCTAGCAGTGCCAAGAACCAATAAACTGCGTCACCCCGTGTATATGTACCCACAAATAGCTGGTCCAAAGTCTGAAAATCCTTCTTCAGACTTAAAAGCACAATTTTCATCTGTTCCTGAAGAGACTTCCTCGGCTTGCTCAAAAGTTCCACAGGTTCGGGTTGAGCCCTTCTCAGCACCCTCTCAAAGGCTCGCGCGAGGTCACCCGTTGTAACATTCCCAATCTCAACCGGAATTTCGTAGGCTCCCAAATCAGGACCAGAAGTTCTAAAGAACAACTTTGACCGTTCCTCATGACCAGAAATCAACGCCTGAATCAGATCACCATAAGCGTAAATGGTCGGATCCACCAACTCCAAGGGAGCCTCTAACAATTCTTCCTCTGTCTCATCAACAGGCAACAACTTAAATGCCTTTCGCTCCAACAAATAAGCCAAAACCGTCAATGCTGCCGCCGCTTCATCTAAATTCGTGGTAGGCGATTCCATCAAGTAAACCAAATAAGCCTCACAAATCGGCTCCAATGGAATCTCCATCAAATCAACTTTATGCTCTCTCACACATCTGAACAACGTCGCAAGAGTCCCCTCAAAAACCGGAGTTTGAACTAAAATCGGAGGCGGCGCTACCACTCCCAAACCAGAAATCGAATGGGCCTTTTCGAGCGTTTGGGTTGCCATAAAGAACAAGACGTCCCAACCCTACCAATTGCGCTACCAGGAATCCAACTGTGGAAAACTTCTCAAAACAGTCCTAACTCGTTCTCATCGGATAAAATCAACAAATGGCAACTCCACAAGCTGGCGAAGAAGTCGTGGTCATGCAAACCAACCACGGTCGCATCGTCCTTGGTTTTCTCCCCGACAAAGCCCCTAATCACGTTGAGAACTTCAAGAAACTCACCCGAGAAGGCTTCTACACCGGACTCAAATTTCACCGCGTCATCCCAGGATTCATGATCCAAGGAGGATGTCCAAACACAAGAGACGGTGCATTTGGCCATCCTGGTACGGGTGGTCCAGGCTACCAAATCAATGCCGAGTTCAACGATGTGGACCACGAGCGAGGAATTCTCAGCATGGCAAGAAGCCAGAATCCAAACTCGGCTGGCTCACAATTCTTCCTCATGGTAAAGCACTCACCGCACCTCAACAGACAATATTCGGCATTCGGTTATGTCGTCGAGGGAATGGATGTTGCCGACAAAATCGTATCTCTGCAAGGACCCGGCGACGTTCCCCGCGAACCAGCCATCATGGAATCGGTCACGGTTGAAACCTGGCCATTGGAGACAGTATGAAACTCATGTCAATCTCACTATTAGCTCTACTCGTCATCGGTTGTGGCTCGGAACCGACCGCAACCAACGCCGCTGACTCCGGCACTTCTCTCAAGACGAAATACAGTTCAGAAGTCTCACCCACTGCGAGCAACGAACCATCGACCAATGCTCCTTCTGATGCTAACGCACCGGCAACCAACGCACCTGCAACGAATGTTCCTCTAGAACAACAGCCGCTTGAAGAGCCAAAGTTCGAAAAGCCAAAAGCAGGTGAAGAAGTAGCGGTTATTGAAACGAAATACGGCAAAATTGTTTTCAAGTTCCGACCAGATAAAGCTCCAAAGCACGTCAAAAACTTCAAAGATCTTGCTAACAAAAAGTTCTATGACGGAACCATCTTCCACCGAGTCATCCCTGGCTTCATGATCCAAGGTGGCGATCCAAACACCAAGGACAAGAACAAAAAGGAAACTTATGGTCAAGGAGGTCCAGGATACGGTGTCATCGCTGAATTCAATAACCTCGATCACAAACGAGGTGTCATTTCAATGGCACGCTCCAGCGATCCAAACTCAGCTGGCTCCCAGTTCTTTGTCATGGTCAACGACTACCCGAGTCTCAACAAGCAATACTCAGCATTCGGTGAAGTTGTATCCGGTCTTGAAGTAGCTGACAAAATCGTGGCGCAGCCAAGAGATGGAGGCGACATGCCAGACGAAAGAGTTGAAATGAAAGTTTCGATTCAAAAATGGCCCGTCAAGTAACCCCAAAGCACCATCAAACTCGAAATCCCTAGCAACTGCTAGGGATTTTTTTGCACCCCACCACCCAGCCAAAGCGTAAACACTAGAGAGAGATGCAAAACCCCATTCCCAACAGCCACAGAACACTTGCGGGAGTCGTCAACATTGCATCTATCTTTTTTCCCTATACAGCCCCCATTGTCGGATTCATTGTGGGATTCAAACTTCCATTCGTCCGATTCCATGCGCTCAAGAGTCTCATAGAGCAAATCGCCCTCACTCTCATCATCGGCGTTCTCATGATAATCAGCATCAGCTGGTCAATCTACACCGCAACAGGCTACTTTCAAAACGGATTCGACTGGAACAAAATTGATTGGGTCCAACTTGTCCTAAAGACAATCGGCTTTTGGCTGCTCATCGGACTTTTCCAACTGCTGAACACCATCCAAAATCTCAAGGACGCTTACCAAGCATTCAACGGACTACAGCCCACCGGAAAACGCTGGACCGAGAGACTCGCCCTCAAATGGAATCAATCCCCACGCCTTCCCTCGTAAAGTGTTCATACTGAGTTCATGAACTGGGACGACCTCAGAAAACGCACCACACGTCTTCATCTAGCGCGAGAAGAAGTGCTGGTTCAATGCAGAAAACTGACGCAATTGAGTTCAAAATCAATCCGGCATGTCCACCGCCACGAATATCAGGAAGCGGAACAGTTTCT
>JAPLCS010000316.1:4634-9933 GCA_026392145.1 Fimbriimonadales bacterium
AACAGTTCCTCAATCAAGCTAAAAAGTTAGCGTCAGATATTCGCCAAGTTATGTCTGGATTCCCTGAAATGAATCCCAGCTACCTCCACGATTCCGAAAAAGAAATGGTGGAAGCCGCAGCCGTCTTAGCCATCACCCAACAACTCCCCATTCCCACTGCCGCCGAACTGGGAGCCTCGACTATGGCGTACCTTCACGGCTGTTGCGAAGCAGCAAGCGAAGTGAGAAGGTTCGTTCTCGACCAAATTAGGACCGGGAACATCTCCGAGTCGGAAAGGATTCTTGCCACGATGAACGACATTTATGAGGAACTCATTACGTTCGACTTCCCGGACTCGCTCACAAATGGGCTAAGACGTTCTGTTGATGCACTGCGGGCTGTTCTCGAGAGAACACGCAGTGACCTCACCCTGACTACGGTGCAAATCACGTTGGTCCAAGAACTTCGCAAGAAAGAAAACGACTGAAATCAATCCTTCTCAGGATCGACCCAGTGCAGAGTGGCAAGATCAACTTTGTCGATAAACAAAATGCCATCAAGGTGGTCAATTTCGTGTTGCACCACTCGAGCTGCAAGCCCGTCAAGTTCAAAAATCAACTCTCTTCCCTTGCGATCCATTGCTTCGACTTCCACATACTCAAAGCGCTTGACATCCCCATAAAGCCCGGGAATTGAAAGACACCCTTCCTGACCAATTTGCTCACCTTCAGCCTTAATAATCTTCGGATTAATCAACGCCGTTGGCTTGTAATCTGGTGGAGCAATCACAATCAATCGCTGACTCAATCCCACCTGCGGTGCAGCAAGCCCTATGCCATGAGCCTTTCTCATAATCCGCATCATTTCATTGATCGTAAAGTCCGTCTTCTTAGAAATCTTGATTTCATCCGCGACTTTGCGAAGCACAGGATTGGGAATTTTGACAACTGGCCGTTCATCATTCTGGACGTATAGGTGCTTAAACTCATCCGGGACTACAACTTCCATGCCAACTTATTTTGGCATATCCCGTGGTACCACAAGCACTCTCGGATTCCCATCCAAATCAGCTACCAAACGACTCCCCGAAAACAAGGAGAGCAAAGCCTCACCTTGAGTTTGTCCAATCTCAAGTAACAACCAACCACCCGGATTCAAAAAGGTTCGGTACTCATCAGCAATCCGCCGATAAATTGCCAATCCGCCATCATCAGCAAACAAAGCCGCCTCAGGCTCAAACTCCCTAACTTCTTTCGGAAGCGACTCATCCTTGCCAATGTAAGGTGGATTCGAAACAATCATATCGAACTTCATGCCACCCAACTGATCAAATAAATCCGAATGTCTTAGGCAAACATCAGCTCCCAGAGTCTCGGCGTTTTCCCTCGCAGTCTGAATCGCTGAGCAAGAGATATCCACCGCCCAAACATCCCAATTCGGTCGTTCGAGCTTCAAAGTAATTGCAATACAACCAGAACCCGTTCCGACATCAAGCAACCGACAACCAGAAGAACAATCGCTTCCCAGCGCCAATGTCTCTTCAACCAATACCTCAGTTTCGTGTCGAGGTATCAAAACCGAACGATCAACCCGAAATCTCCTCCCATAAAACTCTCGCCAACCCAAAATGTAAGCAAGTGGCTCATGACCTAACCTTCGAGTCAATAATTCATCCGCTAAGCGTGTCTCAAACAAATCATCGCCGTGAATAATCACAAATGTTCGGTCCTTTCCAAGCGCATGAGCAACCAGCATCTGCGCCTCCAATTTAGAAGCATTTAAGCCCGCAGAGTGCAGTTTCTCGGTAGCCGATTGCACCCACTCTCTTATTGAACTGAATTCCGCGATAGAAAACCCCATCAAACCTCAGGAGCGACTTCCTCAGAAGTTACACCTTTTAGTTCAAGTAGGTAATCATACATGACTAGTAAAATTGACAGCAAAACAGGACCAACCATCAGTCCAATCGGCCCAAAAAGTGAAATCCCTCCCAAAGCAAAAAAGAAAATCGCCAGAGGATGCAACTGAACCTGATTGCCAATGAAGAACGGCTTCAATACGTTATCAATCTGACTCACAATCAATCCACCAACCCCGAGCACAATTCCCGCCTTCAAGTAGTCACCATGAAGCAGGAAAACCATCCCTACCGGGAAATAAATTATCGGCGCTCCCAACAACGGCACAATCGAAAGAAGAATGCTAAACAATCCCAACAGCACCGCATTCTCGACTCCAAGAATCGCATAAGTAATTCCCATGATGGTCCCCTGAATAATTGCGACCGTCACCGTTCCGCGAAAAACGGCTTGAATCGTCTGCATAGACTTAATCAAAATCCCATTCGCCCTTTCAGCCGACAACCCACAAACCACCCGAAACGGTTCTTTCAACCGATGTCCATCTCTCTGAAAGAAAAACATCGAAAGCAAGGCCACCACCATCGTAAACAATCCGGTTCCAAATTGCTTTGCCAAGTTAGCAGCAGGAGTTCGCAGACTCTTGGTGATCTCGGTGCCGTTGGTTTCCCACCACTTTTCAGAACTAAAATCATGAACACCTAGCCGATCCGCGAGCGGATGAACAACTTTGTCCAACTTGGACATTACTTCAAACCCTCCAGAACCTCCAGCATCGTTCACAAAACTACCAATTTGGCCAAAAGCAATCGAAGAAACTAAAAAAATCGGCAAACAAATAACGAGCAAGGTAAGCAAAGTGCTCCAAATCGCCGCAACCGAGTCACCTGACTTAGCAATCTTTCCTCGAATACCTTTTGCCTGACTTTCTCTAATCAGCTCGTGTCGCTTTCGAACTCGCTCGTACCAAGGATAAGTAAGTACCGCCAATGTCGCTCCCCAAAAAATCGCCGTTAAGAACGGCAAAATCACCATCGCGGAAGTGGCTAGAATCACACCAGCAAAAAGAATGACCAACAAATAGTTAATGGGTTTTGGTTTTTCATACATAAGAACAGCACTCCATTCCTTGGCAAAATGTACTTTCAAGACGAGAGCAACGTTGCAAACTGCACCTCGTATCTCCTCACAATATCTACTCTCATACCTACAAGAGCACAACTTAGAGCACAAAGTGGGAGCAACCATCTCCCACTTTGAATCTTCACGGAATTACTCGGCACGCTTACCAAGCGTAATGCTCAGGAGCGGTCTTAAAACCAGGGAAAATCTCATCAATCTTCGCCAAAGTTTCAGCATTTAACTCAATCTCTAACGCTCTCAATGAACCATCAAGCTGTTCGATCGTTCGCGGACCGATAATCGGAGCCGTTACAAACGAGCGAGTCAGCGTCCACGCCAAAGCTACATCTGCAGGCTGTTCACCTAATTCATCACAAAGGTTCTCCCATGCGGTTAACTGGTCGCCCTTCTCCTCCTTCAGTTTCTTTACCCAGTCGCCGTTCCGCCGCTTACCATCCTGGCCCTTCATCACACCTGCCAACACACCACTACCAAGAGGCGACCATGGAATAACTCCCACTCCGTACGCTTCACATGCTGGACCAACTTCAAGCTCAATATCTCGTTGCAGCAACGAATACTTAGACTGCTCACTCACCAGCCCCATAGTGTGCCGCTTCGCAGCCGTTTCATTCGCCTGCACAATATTCCAAGCCGCAAAGTTGGAACTTCCAACATAAAGCACCTTCCCCTGATACTTCAATACTTCAAACGCTTCCCACACTTCTTCCCAAGGCGCGGCACGATAAATGTGATGCATCTGATACAAGTCCAAATAATCCGTTTGCATGCGAGTCAACGAAGCCTCACAAGCTCGGCGAATATGCAACGCAGTCACACGGTTCGTGTTGGGCCAATTTTCCAACGGACCATTTCCCATGTCACCGTACAACTTAGTTGCCAGCACAGTGCGCTCTCTTCGACCTCCACCCAGTGCAAACCACTCTCCGAGAATCTTCTCCGTAATCCCTTCGCCCTTCTTCCAGCCGTAAACATCTGCCGTATCAAAGAAGTTGATCCCGTGCTCAAGCGCACGGTCCATGATTTTGAAGCTGTCTTCCTTAGTCGTTTCGGGACCAAAGTTCATGGTTCCGAGACACAGACGACTTACCTGCAGCCCAGTTCTTCCGAGTGATGTGTATTTCATATCCGTTACGGTTTACCCGTACCTACTCAATAAAAAACCCTCCAAAGTGAAAGGAGGGTTATTATCTTAACTTTTGACGCGTCAAACACCTCAAAGCTCTCACTCCGGAGGCCAACTACTTCATATCAACTGCATTGGGTTCATGATCAGCCCATTCTTCATCGCTGGAATCTTCATCAACTACTTCCGCAGATTCGAACGTTCCAGCCTCAAACGCTACAGTCTCCAACGTTACAGTCTCCATTGTGATAGAGGAGACTGTAACCGGGGTCACCGCTTGAGCGCTTGACACCGCTGGAATCGCATACCCATATTCGCCATGGTACGAATGATCAAGACCCTTAATCTCTGCCGACTCACTACTTCGCAATCGGGTCACTTTGTTGATCAGAATCGCCAACACGTAAGAGCCAATTCCAGCAAAAGCCAAGGTCACACCAATCGCAATGAATTGATTCAACATCAGAGCACCACGTCCGGCTTTTAGTACCTCCGCAATCGCAGGATTCACCTTTTCAGTCGCAAAGACTCCAGTGAGAATGCCGCCTACTAACCCTCCGACACCATGCACTCCCACAACGTCCAGCGCATCATCGTAGCCCAATTTGTGCTTCAGCTCAATCGCTAAACAACAAACTACACCCGCAATCGCGCCTATAACGATAGAACTTCCCATCGTAACATAACCGGCAGACGGTGTAATAACGACTAATCCTGCCACCAATCCGCTAGCACCGCCAATCGATGAAGCCTTTCGCTTTGGATTGCGAATCATTTCAACGGTCATCCAGCTAATCATCGCCGCCGCCGCCGCCAAATGGGTCGTCAAAAACGCATTCACTGCCACACCAGAGGTATCCAGAGCAGAACCAGCATTAAAACCAAACCATCCAAACCACAGCAATCCAGCTCCAAGCAAGGTCAAAGTAATGTTGTTCGGAGCAATCTTAGTTTCAGTTCGCTTACCAAGAAAAATACAGAGTGCCAACGCAGAAACACCAGATGCTAAATGGACAACGGTTCCACCCGCAAAATCCAAAGCCCCTCGCTTCAATAACCAACCATCTGGATTCCAGACCCAACATGCCAGGGGAGTGTAAATCACAATCGACCAAACAATCATGAAGGTGACATAAGCTCGGAACCTTACCCGTTCAGCAATGGCTCCCGAAATAAGTGCAGGTGTGATAA
>JAPLCS010000323.1 GCA_026392145.1 Fimbriimonadales bacterium
CCTCGGTGGTGTTAGCAATAGTGTTGCCCGAGGACTTGGTCTCGAATATGTTGCCTTTGATTACAACGCCTTTGAACAGCTCTCCCTTTCATTTGCAAAATCGATTGGAAATGGCTTCTTTGTTCAAGGACGCAGACAAGTTTCAGCCCCTCTGCCAGGATTCATTCAAGGCTACGACCTCCGCCTAGCGTATCGCCCGCGTGGCGGACCCAAAGCTATCCGCAATCTCTCATTCTCCATTGGCACCGACCAATATCTCGCTTACAAGCTCGCCATAGACTTTTCTATTAGAGTCCGTGACCAAAAAGGAACGTATCGAGAGATAAAATTAGACGTCCCAAAATAAACCACACTAGGTACAGTAAAGTTGTTAATTGACTAAGCCTTTTTAAGTGCAAACACAGTAGGTTGGGGATAATATTTGTAGAGTTAAGCGTGTGGGTCACAAAATCTGGACCATAGTTTTGCTCCTCCTTTGCGTGGCTACTTCCTTCGCACAAGACGGACCTAAAATCAAATCAATTGATGTTCGCGGAAACGTAAGAGTCAGTAAGCAGGCAATCCTTTCGGTAGTCAAATCAAAAGCGGGAGACTTTGCATCACTAGACCAGCTCACCAAAGACACCGATTCCATCCGTTCGCTCGGCTGGTTTTCCAAAGTCACTTACCAAAAAAATGTCGAAAACGACAACAATTTCAGCGTCATCTTTGAAGTTGCCGAATACAGTGAGGTGCGTGAAATCTCCTTTGTTGGCAACCGAGCCATCAAGTCAGAAGAGCTACTCAAACTGGTGACATTCGCGCCAACCGCTGGTGCAAGCCCAGATACCCTCCGACCTTACAACTCAAAAGAAGCCACCCCGACGGCTCGGGCAATTCAAGAAGCCTACCGAAGTAAAGGATTCTTTGCTCGAGTTGAATCAATTGCGGCCGACAAATACAATCCATCCACGTTTGTCATCGAAATTCGCGAAACAATTATTGGTTCGGTAACAATCGCAGGCATCACTTCTACTAAGCAAAGAGTATTCAATCGCCTCATCAAAAGCCGCCCAGGAGAGACCTACAGTCGGGGGAACTGGGAGCGCGATTGGCAGCGAATCGTGAACACCAACTGGTTCGAAGATGTTCGACCAAGCGATCCGTCACGGGAAGAAGAAGATTCCGGTGTTGTTAATCTACGAATGGGCCTCAATGATGCACAAAACGGCCAATTCATGGCGGGCCTCATTCTTGACCCAAGAAGCTCCCTAGCGGGCTCCGTGGGTTACAGCACCGCCAATTACCAAGGCACAGGCCAAAGTATTTCGCTTAACTATCAGCAACCCACCATAGGTTTGGGCGGTAGCGCAAGCTTAAGCTATTCCAACCCCTTTATTGACTCAAAAGATACGAACTTTCAGGCTTCCATTTACGACCGAGTCATCTTGCGATTCAACCAAGGCCTTAATGCCGGCAACACAAGCTTAACCGATCAATATTCAGAAAGAAGAACAGGCGGCTCAATCTCATTTTCAAGACCAGCTGCAGATAGATCCATCGGCGGAGTCACTGCACGATTTGAGCGGGTCAATACTCCACCAGTAGGAACAGCGACACTTAACTTTGTGCAACAAGATGGAGAAGTCGCCGCAATCGGTTTCAACAAAACTTGGAACTCACGAGATCTTGATTTAGACCCTAGTCGAGGCAAATTTATTCGGCTTGATATCGAACAAGGTTATTCATCCATTCGACCGGTGAACAGCGCCGCATCACCGGTAGGTAGCTTTGCATCCACAAAAGTAGCTTTTGATTACCGAGCGTACTTTACTAATAACAAAAAGGTTCGAACCTCACAAGATGAATCCTTTACCGTAAATGCCTTCAGGATCAGAGGTGGCGTTGTTTCAGGAACGGTGCCGTTTTTCGAACAGTTTTTTGCTGGAGGACCTGACTCCATTCGCGGATACTTCCAGGATCGATTCTGGGGCAAATACATGGCCGTGGGAACTTATGAATACCGAAAGCCCGTTGATAAGTCATTCAGCTTGGTAGCATTTTTGGACTACGGCGGAGCATGGGGAGGATATAGCGGAGTAAACGACTTCAGCCAGTCCTCATCGCCTGACTTCAAGTTAAGCTACGGTCTTGGTGTTCGGTTGAGAACCAAAATCGGAGCCATTCGAATTGAATACGCCTTCACCGGAGACGGACAGGCACTGCCCGTCTTCATGATTGGCAACAACTTCTAAGGCGTTTAATCGTCCTAACATCAACAAAAGGAAATAAATGAAGCACTCTTACTGGAAAGGATTTTTGTCGGGAATTACGGTTTTATCTGTAGGATTCTCAGTCCTAATGATTGGAAGCGGATTCCAAGGCGCCTCCCTAAAAATCGGCGTTGTTGACCCCATGACTGTTCAACAGGCAATGGAAGGCAACAAGAGCATGGCAGAAGATCTTAACAAAATGGTATCCGAGCGACAAGCGGTCTTAGAATATCTCGATAGATATCGAGTCATCAAAAAAGCCGATGCTGAAAAGTTCAAAACGCTATCGCTCAAGGCCAATAAAACAGATGCAGAAAAGGCTGAACTTGAGAAAGTAAAGACTTACGCCCAAGATCAAAAAAAGAAGTTTGAAGACCTCCAACTAAAACCGGCACCAACGGCTGAAGAACTCAAACAACTTGATGATTTCCGCTCAAGACAAGCAGAAATTGGCGACTACCTCAACACACTAAACACCGACTTCCAGCAAGAACTCAAAGCAAAGCAAAACGCAGTGCAGAAGTCTGCTCTCGACACCTACACCAATTCAGTGAAAGAAGTCGCCAAGAAGCAAGGGTTCACCATCATCTTCGACAAGAACGTGGCCCCATACGGTGCCAACGATATCACGGACGATGTGGCAAAGACCGCAATCAAGAAGTAGTCACTACAACATTTTTTAGGACAAGGAATTCAAGGATTGAACATGAAAAGAGAACGATTAGCGTGGTCAGGATGGGTAGTAGCCGCAGGTTTGCTGGGGGTATTGCTTGGAAGTGGGTTCCAGTCACCTACCCTCAAACTCGGCGTAGTGGACCTAAACAGTGTCATTGACAAAAGCGAGGATGGAAAAACAAGCCAAAAACAATTCCAAAGCATGAAAAAATCACGCGAAGGAATCCTCGAATTCATTGACCAGTATCGCATCCTTACACCCGAACAAGCCATAAGATTCAGAGACCTTTCCCTAAAAACAGAACCAACCAAACCCGAGGAAGCGGAGCTAGAAAGGATCAAGGCGGAAGTAATTGCTGCCAGCAAAAAGTCACAGGAACTTGCGATCAAACCCAACCTCACTCCCGAAGAAAGAACCCTGGTTGAAGAATATTCGCGACGAAGCATGAATATGAACGATCTATCAAGTCGGTGGCTTCGTGAATTTACTGATGAAGTTCAAAAATACGTCGCAGACAAAAAAGAAGAAAACTACGTAAAGGCTCGTGCGGCCGTCAACGAAGTCGCAACTAAAGAAACATACACCATGATTTTTGAGGGAACAGTCGCACTATTTGGTGCCAACGACATTACCGAGCAAACGCTCGTTGCCATGAATGCAAAGAAGCCGAATTAATCGGTGCTTTGCATGGTTCCTTGTAACAACAGGGCTAGTTGCTGGATGCAACCAGCCCCCTCAACTAGTCTATGTCGATTCCAATCTCGTGGCAAAGACCATGAGTAGCGAGCAGCTAAACGAGCCAATTCCTTCAAACAAAACGCTTGCACCTCCGTCATCTGCTTCACCCATGCACGGGACCAACCTCCCCCAACTAGCAGAAAAAGAAGTGACCTCAAATCGCACCGCCGATATTCTCGAACTAAAAGCCAAGCTTGAGCAAGAAAATAAAGAGGCAATCCAGCTAATTTTTGAGCGTCTAAAAGAGTTCTACCAACAGGAGCTCGATGACTTCAGAGAAGAAGAAAGTCAAAAGCTTAATCCCACAAAACAAGAAAATCTTGATAAATATTTACAAGAATATCGAATAATATTTAACAAATACGCACAACTTCGTGAACCCATTCTCGTTGAACTTTCTTTGCTTCTCCCTGTACCGAATTCAACAACAGACATTTCCACCAACGATGATGATCTCACCTCGACTGAGCGAACACAAAGGAAACTTGCTCAGAGTAATCAAGAGTCCCTCAAGAAGCTTGAGGATGCGTTTGAAATTGAAATCTCAGCTTTAAGGTCCAAACTCGATCTCGCGAACCAATCTGCGATTAGTCAATTTGAAAACCGCATGAGGGCAAAGCAAAAGGAGATTGAGGAAAGAGCCATGGCGGAAGCCCGTAATCAGGTGACCAATTTTAGTGAGGAAATTGAAAAAGTTATGTTTCTGGAACCAAAACTAACGCTTCCCAAAATCCTCCAATATCAGAACTCCAATGCCGCAAGCTTCAAAGATGGCAAAGGCTTCTTGCTAAATTCCCAATTTGAAACCCTAAAGTCCACTATTCTCAAGGAAAAGGTTCAAAATGAACTGCAGATGTGGGCACGGATTCGACACTACCAACTGTCAGAAACACCAACAAGGGGCAAAGACGTTACCGCTGATTTTCTAAAGTGGCGACAAAGCATGAAAATGGGAGGAATCTCTGGTGGCAAATGAGACGTGGTCGACAAAATCATGGACTTTAACCGAACTCTCACAAATCTTAGGTGGCGAGGTATTCGGAGATGGAAATCTAGTCATTACTGCACCTGCCACGGCAAAGTCATCTAATCCTAACGGATTAGCATTTGCAGAATCGGCGGAGTATCTAGAAATTGCTGCCCACTCCGGAGTGGGAGCCGTAATTGTTCCCCTCTCAACCCAAAATTTCAGCAAACCCACCATACAACACGAAGCACCAAGGAAAGCATTTGGTGCACTGTTACATCTGTTCCAAACACCTTATCTCCTCACTGAGAGCATTCACCCGACAGCCATAATTCACGAAAGCGCCACCATCCACCCTTCAGCTAAAGTCGGAGCCTACGCAATTGTAGAAGCAAATGCGATTATTGCCGAAGGTGCTGAAATCTTTCCCCACGCCTACATCGGAGAAAACTGCGCCGTAGGCATGTACTCCAAAGTGCTACCCCACGCCGTTCTTTTACGAAAAGTCACTCTCGGCAGCCATTGCGAAGTTGGACCAGGTGCAGTGCTAGGACACTCTGGATTTGGTTATTACTGGAACGGAGAAAAGCATGTTGCCATCCCACACGTTGGTGGCGTGGAAATACAAGACCATGTGGATATCGGAGCACTTACCGCAATTGACCGGGCCACCGCAGATAACACCACCATTCAGGAAGGCTCAAAAATGGACAATTTAGTTCAAATTGCTCATAACGTTGACCTCGGTGCTCACTCAGTACTTGCAAGTCAAGTGGGAATCGCTGGTAGTACCGTGATTGGAAAAGGAAACGTAAGTGGGGGACAATCAGGCTACGCTGCTCACCTAGTGATTGCTGATGGGGTTAGCTTGGCAGGCCGAACCGCTGCTCTTTCAAGTATTGAAAAACCTGGTGTATACGGTGGCATTCCCGCCATGCCTATACGCGAATATCGTCGCAATTTGGTGGTCCAAAAGGAACTTGGTAGCGTTATGCAGCGACTCAAGGAACTAGAAAAAGAAGTCGAACGCCTCAAGGGAGAATTGTCTTGATCTTCAAGCGAAACACCGTCAAAAAAGTAGTGCAGTTTGAAGGTCTAGGACTACACACTGGTCAATCGGTAACAATGACCCTTCACCCCGACAATCAAGGCATTCGTTTTCGA
>JAPLCS010000281.1 GCA_026392145.1 Fimbriimonadales bacterium
GAATTGGGGCAGCAGTTACGGTCACCGATAGTTCAGTTTGATTTTGAGGGTTCGTCCTATGGTGATTGGAGGGTTGAGGGAACGGCATTTGGTGCTGGTCCTGCTCAGGGGACGCTTCCCAATCAGATGAAAGTGAGCGGATTTTTAGGTCGTGGACTCGTCAACTCGTTTTTTGGGGGCGATGGCAGCACGGGTCGATTGATTTCACCCGGTTTCAAGATTCAACGAAAGTACTTATCTTTTTTTATTGGCGGTGGAATGGATAGTGAAAAGTTGACAGTGCAATTGCTTATTGGTGGCAGGGCTGTGCGGACTGCAACCGGTTTGAATAGTAAGCCAGGCGGCAGTGAAGAGTTGGCGAGAATGTTTTGGGATGTTTCTGAATATGAGGGAAAGTTGGCAAGGATTGAGATTGTTGATATGGCGACAGGCGGTTGGGGACATATCAATGTGGATCATTTTGTGCAAACAGATATTCCCCCCAAAGGTCAAGTGAAAGAAATGCAGAAGTCATTTGTAGCAAACAAACCGTTCCTTCACATTCCTATCAAGAATGGCGCGACGAAGCGAGTTGTCACGCTGTTAGTTGATGGAAAGGTCGAAGTGAGGAACAATATTGAACTTGCTGATGGCCCACCTGATTGGTGGGCACCAATGGACATCAGTCGCTGGAAGGGGAAAAAACTTATCGTTCGAGTAGACAGGATTCCAGAAGATTCGGAGGCTCTCAACTTGATGGAGTTAGGTGATTCGGTAAAGGGTTCTAATAACCTTTATCGAGAGCAGCTACGTGGACAGTTTCATTTTTCACCTATGAGGGGATGGAACAATGATCCCAATGGTTTGGTGTATTTCAACGGCGAATATCACATGTTTTTTCAACACAACCCTTATGGATGGAGTTGGGAGAATATGCATTGGGGGCACGCGGTCAGCAAAGACATGGTGCATTGGCGTGAGTTAAAGGATGCTTTGTTGCCAGATAGTTCAGGCACGATGTTCAGTGGTAGTGCGGTAGTTGATTGGAAGAACTCTAGCGGATTTGGTACAGCAGAGAAGCCGCCAATGGTTCTTTTCTACACATCCGCAGGGGAAACATTTACTCAAGGTTTAGCGTTCAGCCATGACGGCAGGACTTTTGAGAAGTTCCAGTCAAACCCAGCAGTTGGTCAGATCACTCATGGGAACCGTGACCCCAAAGTCTTTTGGCATGAGCCTACGCAAAAGTGGGTGATGGTCCTTTATGTTGAGCGAGCAGGGACTCACACCATTGAGTTTTTATCTTCCAAAAACATGAAAGATTGGGTGTCTATGAGTCGTATCGATGGATTTTATGAGTGTCCTGATTTTTTTGAATTAGCAGTCGATGGAAACCCAAAGATAAAGAAGTGGATTTTGACAGCTGCAAGTAGCGAGTATCAGGTGGGAACCTTTGATGGGACTGCATTTAGAGCTGAAACTCCGAAGCTACCTGGTCATCGAGGGGCTGGTTTTTATGCTGCTCAAACCTTTAGCGATTTGCCCGATGGACGTCGTGTACAAATTGGATGGTTTCAAACAGAGACCAAGGGAATGACATTTAATCAATCGATGACGATTCCATTGGAACTAAAGTTAGTTTCAACCTCCGAGGGACCTAGATTGAGTTTCTCGCCCGTTAAAGAACTTCAAAGTTTGAGAGGTAAGGAGCACCGGATGAAAAAGTTCACGGTTGTCGCTGAGAGCGAAGTTAAGTTGACGGATTGCCGTGCTGAACTTTTGGAAATGGATGTTGATTTTGAACCGTTCGCTCAAGAAGTGAGGTTTTTGATTCGTGGAGCTGAGGTGATCTATGATTCTTCTCGCCAGGAATTGGTAGTCAATGGAAAGCGGGCTTCTGCCCCTTTAATAGAAGGACGCCAGCATCTTAAGATATTTTGTGACCGGACGGGGCTGGAAATTTTCGCGAGTGGTGGACTCTGTTACGTGCCCATTCCTTTTCAACCCAAGGCAGAGAACCGAAAGTTATCCACCACTGTGAGTGGTGGACCGGTGACTTTTCACTCGGTTTCTGTGCATGAACTTAAGTCAGCTTGGAACTAGCAGATTGTGAATAATGTGCGAATAGGAAGGTCGGTAGTTATTTGTTTTTTGAGTTACGGAATCTGTTGGTAAGCCTGTCTTTCATGATAGTCAAGACCGTTTGAGTAGGGCTTTCGTTTCTTGTAGGTCTTAAGACAAGATCACCGCTGCAGTTGGGACATATTGAGTTCATCAATTTTGTACAGTCGACACAGAAAGTGCATTCGAAGGAGCAGATATAAGCAGAATCGGTGAGATTTGTTCGGGCACCGCATTTTTCACAGTGCTGTTTCATTTTTAGCATGCTTGTTCAGGGTCCTTGATTAACTCTTATGGATTCAAAACGGAATGAATGGTCACTTGGTTTCAATTAGCAGTCTTTATTTGAGCGAGGTAGTTACGATTTTTGTACTCAAAGAATGCGAGACTCGCTACAAAAGCGCCTTCAAGAGAAATGTGGGCACGGAGTAGAGGTGAAGAGCTTGCATATAGATTTACAAGCATTACTAAGCAGTTGATACACCAGCAGGTGTTGGCGATTACAAGAAAATTGATTTTGGGAACGGTTCGAGTTGCAAAAAAAGCTAACCAAAGCGAATAAGCAGAAAAAACTAGATTGCTTGCACCTATGAATTCAATTATTCCTCTGTCAGCAGAATAGATTTTTGTAACGTACGGTAGGAAGATTAAGGAAGTCGCACCCACTAGAAATGCCGCTATTCCGTCGATATGCAGAATGAATTTTCGCAATGTATCCTTCTTTCTCAAATAGGTTCTACCTTGTTATCTCTTGTCTTTTTTCTTTGATTCAACGAGTGTGGATTTATGCGGTGAATTCACCACATTCGTAAGACATGAATATAATACAAATTATTGGGGACGATAGAACCGTGATAAGTGCATTGGTAGCTTTGAATCTGACAATTGTGGGCAGTCACAGATTACAAGAACAATCCAACAATGAATGGATTACTCGGGAGGTTCGGGCACCCATGGTGAGCTTTCATACTTTCGAAAGCAAAGCCGCTAAAAGTAAGGTTAGTTTTCATTTGATCAAGCCAGCAGAATATGATACAGAGCCTCA
>JAPLCS010000054.1 GCA_026392145.1 Fimbriimonadales bacterium
ATGCGGTGGACCAGGGTCGGGGCATTACGTGAAGTTAGTACACAACGGAATCGAATTCGGCATGCTGCAGGCAATAGGAGAAGGCATGGATTTGCTCGCCAAATATGATGAGTCGCTACCGCTCACGGACATTCTGAGCTGCTGGAGAAACGGGTCGGTGGTGAGATCGTGGCTGATTGATTTAATGCATGCGCAAATGACCTTACAAGGCGGAATGGACGACATACCCGGTTACATTGAGGACACCGGCGAAGTCAATTGGCTCGTTGCCGACGCCATGAGGATGGAAGTTCCTATCCCTGTTATATCTCAGTCCGTAATGCAACTCTTTGCAAGCCGGGACTCCACCAAAGAGTGGGCAAAAGCGGTCGCTATGATGCGACACGGATTTGGAGGACATCCCTTTGGACCGAAAGTGGAACTCCAGGAGGAGCGTCAAACGAGCCGAGTGGGAGATATTTTCCGACCAAGCGAGTAAGTGGAAACTTCAAACTCTCCGAGCCGTCTTTAGATTGGTTCTGTAAAGTGGGTGGAGAAAAATGCTGACAAGTTTGTTCGTGGCGTCGATGATAATCAGTGTTGGGGTGGCGCCTGTGCTGGCAACAGCAGGTGGCACAAGCGCGAGAATGATGGTTCCCCCAAGCTATCCACTCCCTCGAGTAAAAGCCAATATCGAATCCCAACTCGCCAAAACCCCAAATGACGCTCACTTAAACTATGTGTTGGGGCGAGTCTATTACACTCAATTGTGCTCAAAAGATCCTGGGACCGTAAAAATGTACTCGGAGGTTCCCCCGTATCGATTTAGCGCAGAGTATCCCCATGCGTGGGATTTTGCCCAGCTCAAGTTAGCGGTTGACGAATCCACCATCAGTACCGCAAACAACTCATTCAAATATCTGAACAACGCAATCAAATTGGATAAGAATGTTGGACTCTATCATCTCACGCTTGCGTGCGTGTACGAAGCAAGTGCCAATATCGCGTCCAACTTGAATCCCAAAGCCACCAAAAAAAGTTGGCTCGCTGAGGCACTCAAGGAGTATAAATCGGCATTTCGGCTGACCGTGTCTTCTGACTTGAAAGAGCCGTATGGCCAGCGACCTCTGACCTACGAAAGATTCATTAGCGATGAAGCCGCCAACGGCATTCTTCGTCTTGATCCAAAGTCGAAGGAAGCATCCGCCGCAAAGAAGCACTTGGCGACGCTGCAATCGAAGTCAGGTGGACCGATTACCCCCATTATTTTCTCCATGAATCGGCAACTGGGATTAGGAGACCTTCTCGATACCAGTAAGAGCGTTCAATTTGACCTTGATGGCACCGGCACGCCTCAGCAGGTGAACTGGGTAAAGCCTGAAACCATGTTCTTGGTGTGGCTGCCAAATACGAAAGTAAAAATCTCCTCGGGACGTCAACTGTTTGGCAACGCCACCTTTTGGCTGCTGTTCGAAAATGGCTTTGATGCAATGTCCGTGTTAGATGACAACGGCGACAACTGGCTGAAAGGGAAGGAACTTCAAAACCTGGCGGTTTGGCAAGATTTGAACCAGGACGGAACCTCAAGCCCGAACGAAATAAAGTCCATCGCTTCGCTTGGAATAGTGGGCTTCGCGACCGAATGGAAAAAACGGCTCGGAGAGTCTTATGCCAACGAAGGTGGGATCCTCTTGCAAGATGGGCAAACTCTGCCCCTGTTTGACTGGGTAACTCGCACCACCGAGTAGTCAATTCAACCAACTGGTGATTCAACTGAATAGCCGGTTAAACGGCTCGGCGCTTG
>JAPLCS010000147.1 GCA_026392145.1 Fimbriimonadales bacterium
AGGGTGGCTTGACAAGCTTTGGTTGCGAGCCCTTTGCCAGTAGATCTTTCGCCAAGGATATAGCCGAGTTCAGCTGTGCCGTGGAGTTGGTCGATCTTGATGAGAGAAACAATCCCGGCAATTTCTGAATCAAACATTGATAGCCACAAAGTAGCAGCACGACTCAAAGCAGTCCCCGAAGGACTCAAGAGAGATGGCGAGATGATTCACGGCGAATACGTTAATCAACTGGTCTACTCGATCATCAAGTCAGACTGGGCACTTGTTCCAGCTGAAGCCATTGCCGCCTAAAAACTAACTTTCACTAGCCACCCCAGCAAAAGACAGCCAGTACCTAGCCTCTTACAGCAAGGTACTGGCTTATTTTTTTACAAAGCTTTTCTCGAGATTCCCGTGTGGCAAAACCCGCGATTGAGACTTCTTTGCCATGAACATCAGTCATTTTGATTTGCTCATTCAAGCCTTGCCTACCAGCAGACATTACTCCGCGATGGGAATTTGAAGGTGAAGTTGACTCAATTGCAGGAATAGTATCCGGAGCAAGTTCAATGATCTTCTCACTCACAAAGGGTCCAGCTTTTCTTGTGATAGTCAAAGTCCGTCTGTCTAGCTGAATACTTTCAGCTGAAAATGCCAGATAGGCCGTCCTCAGTGTTTTGTATCCGACCATGAAAAACATTGAATAGAATGCAAGCAATAGTAAGGCGAGTGGTCCAAAAGCTTTGAACATGCCTCCAACCATCATGATGCAGTGGAAGGTGGTGAACAAAGTCCATCCAAGTCCAAAAATTCCAATGGTAGTACCAACCGATGGGTTAGGAGGCGAAGAAACTTCTTCCAGTACAATCGGAACCGGCTGACTATTCTCCAATCCCAGTTCTTGCCTGGCCTGCCGTTCGGACAACTTCTCCTGCAACACATCCAAATTCACTTCGCCTAAAGGGTCGCCCGGAGAAACTAAACTTAGATGCCTTCTAAGTTCAGATTCGATGGATGGCAATTGCTCTACAGCAGATCGCAGGGTGTCAGCAATTGCAACATCGTCAAAATTCCACAACTGAGGAAGGAGAGGAAGAAGCTCTTGTCCTTCCCTTTTTAACTCCTCAAGAGTCTTTAATCTCTCACGCAGTTCAGATGCTTCAAAAGATTCAATGGTATCAAGATAAGGAGCAAACTGTGCAATCCACCGCTTAGCACGTTCTCGCAATTCATGCTCATCGTGATATTCTGCTTGCTGCGACAACATGGCGTAAATTATCGGACATCAAGAAGCCAAACCCTACTAATTGGAGCGATTACTTGAACTCCAAAATCAGTCGAGGACGGACCACAGAATCTTTGTTATCCTTTGAAAACACCTTATAAATGCCTTTCATTCCCATTTCGGCAACATCGTATTTACTCGTAAGCGCAAGGCACATTGGCTTGGAATTCCCCAAATATGCCTTCACATCCTCGGAGAATTTTGACTTCTTATCAAGCAAATTGATTTTGATAATTCTTGCTTCCTTATCAATCTCGCCCTCAGTCACAACGCCTGTCCCGTACAAAGATTCGGTGGGCGAAATCTTGGCAGCATTTTCAAAGACGAACTTCTTTTCATCAAAAACAGCACTCAACCCACGTGCTTCCAGAGGCCAATCCTTACTGGCAGGGTCGATGGCAACTTTCGTGGCGCATGTCAACTGAAGTGTCGCCGAGACTAATTCTTTCCCTGCCTGAATACCGCTCAGATTAAATTTCAAATACCCGTAGCTAAAATTTTCGATGTCAGCAACCGTAGGAGCTACGCTTTTGCCACCAATACCGAAGACCCTCAAAAAAGCATCCGCACCGGGGTCAGTTGCATGGGGATATACCCACACGTCTTCACTGGCTACAACTTCAGAAACTTGATTTTGTCGAGCGAATAGAGTGGAATGAAACAGGCAAACGGCGGCAAGGAGCGACATTCTTTCATACTACTAAATACTAGAAAACATAGTCGCTCAATTTCGATTTTTTCCTTTTGAATTTGTCGAAACTTCGCCCAGCCAGCACCGTGAATAAAGAACTACGCGCTCTCAAAATACTTGACTTCCAGTTGATCAGAAATCGACTGGAAGCGTGGTGCGAGTCGGCAATGGGAAGTGAAATTGCTTTGTCACTTCAGCCTTCCTTTGCAGAGCAGGAAATTTGGGAACAACTTGACCAAACGGCTGAGGCCTTTGATCTTCTCGGCACAAATCCACCACCCAATATCAACGGGGTGCATGATGTCCGAGGTCCCCTTAAACTAGCTTCCAAAGGAGCAATGTTAGGTGGCAATGAAATCTATCAAATAGGTTATGCCCATTCAGCTATCCGCACTATGCGGGAATATCTCGTAAAGGCACAAACCAAAAAAATTGCATTCGTAGGCCTCGAATCCGACCCCAAAATCGAACGAGAAATCCTCTTTGCCTTTGAATCAGACGGATCAATCAAAGACGAGGCGTCGCCAGCGCTTGGCGAGTTACGACGAAAAAAAAGAACCGCACAGGCAAGAATCATTGAACGTATTCAAGCTTATACTTCGGGTCCCAACCGTGACCTCTTGAGCGACCCCATTTACACAGTTCGCCAAGGTAGGTACGTTATTCCTCTCAAGGCAGAATATAAAGGAAGAATCAAAGGAATTATCCATGATACAAGTGCAACAGGCAGCACAATTTTCCTCGAGCCGGATGATGTTCTCAACGCAGCCAACGCGGCAAGGCAAATAGAGACCCAGGAAAGAGAAGAAGAGAAACGCATACTCACGCTCTTCTCAAGAAAAGTCGGCAACATTGCAACCATAACAATCGGAGCTCTTACAGAACTTGGCAAAGTTGACATAACGTTTGCGAAAGCTCGACTGGGAGCAGAAATGAGAGCGCAAGTCCCCATCAGAATATCTGGCCATCATATTGAAGTCAAAAGTGGTCGCCATCCACTGCTAGACCCTAATTCAGTTATTCCGACCGATATTGAGCTAGGTGGAGAACAATCCGTTTTAATCACTGGTCCAAACACGGGAGGAAAAACCGTTGCCATCAAAGCAGTCGGTCTTTTCGTGGCTATGATGCAATCTGGACTCCTACCTCCAGCACTCCACTGTCGGTTCGGGCATTTCACCCAACTTTGGGCAGATATTGGAGATGAGCAAAGTATTGAGCAGTCTCTCTCAACGTTTTCAGCTCATCTCAAAAACATCGCCTCAGCTCTCAATAACCTCAAGCCTGGTGCGCTCATACTGCTCGATGAAATCGGTGCAGGCACCGACCCTGCTGAAGGGGCAGCGCTTGCACAATCAATTCTCCTTGAATTCCAATCAAAGGGCGGAACAGTGCTCGCAAGCACCCACTATGGAGAACTCAAAGCCTTTGCATTCTCTACTGAAGGCTTCATAAATGCCTCAATGGAATTTGATCAAAAGACTCTGCGTCCTACGTATCGACTCATTCTCGGGGCAGCTGGGGCAAGCCAAGCCCTTCGTATTGCTGAGCGGTACGGAATTCAGCCACATGTGGTTGAACGGGCAAAGGAAGGTCTATCCACTCAGCAGAGAGATATTGCAGAAATGTTGCAAAACCTCGAAAATGCCCAAAAACAAGCGCGTGCAGCCCAAAGCGAAGCCGATCGAAAACTAAGTGAACTCAAACAACTTGAAGCAGTCGCGGAACGCAAACTGCAAGATGCCGAAGATATTCGTAAGCGAGCCAATGAACGAGCAAAAGATGCTATCGACTCTGAACTCAGAAATATAAGGATAGAAGCAGAAGAGCTATTCGAGCAAGTTAAAAAAGGCAAAGGCACAGTTCAAGATGCACGAGAAAAAATCCGCGCAATTGATCACAAAGGTAAACACCTTGCCAAACCTTTTCAACCCCAAAAGACCGTGGAGAGTACGCAAGTTGCTCTCAAAAAG
>JAPLCS010000245.1 GCA_026392145.1 Fimbriimonadales bacterium
CGAGTTAACTCAATCTCACACGCCTCGACAACCTGCCTCACTCTCTCAATGTTAGTGGTACCAAGAACACTTTGCATCTTGGCCGGATGCCTCTGAATCCAAGCAATTGCCAGACCCGTTTTCGAAACCCCATACTCCTTCGCCATTGAATCCAGAACTGCATTCAATTCTGGGAACTTGGGGTGATCCAAAAACACACCTTCAAAAAAGCCAAATTGAAAAGGAGACCAAGGCTGGATAGTAATCTTCTTCAATCGACAGTAATCCAGAGCACCACCATCACGATCAATTCCATTTTCATGCTTCATATTGACCGTAATCCCCTGATCCACCAAACCCGTATGCATAATGCTAAATTGCAACTGATTTGCCTGCAACTTCATCGGCAAAGAAGCCTGAAGCAATTCAATTTGTTGCGGATTGAAGTTACTCACACCAAAGTGCCTCACCTTCCCACTCGCCTGGAGCGTATTAAACGCCTCAGCCACTTCATCCGGCTCTATCAATGTATCAGGCCGGTGGAGAAGTAAAAAGTCGAGATAGTCAGTAGAAAGGCGACTTAAAATTCCATCCACTGAGCTCAAAATGTGCGCTTTTGAAAAATCAAAAAATCCCTTTCGAATTCCGCACTTGCTTTGCAAAATCATCTGATCCCGTGAAATACCCAACCGCTTCACTGCACCAGCAAACACTTCCTCACAACGCCCACCACCATAAATATCAGCATGGTCAAAGAAGTTAATCCCCAATTCTAAACTGGTAGAAACTAATTGATCAAGCGCCGTTGGCTCCATCCCACCAATACGCATACAGCCTAGCGAAACTTCAGAGGCAATAACGCCGGATGTTCCCACCATCAGAGTGTTCATTGCAGGGATTCTACATTCACCCACACCATAAATGGGCAATACTGTCACAAAAGTTCACAACGAATTCAGATGGCTCAACTTCAAAGCTCAGTCATCAGGAGCATAATGAACAAGTGCCATTTCTGCCACTATTTGGAATCTCTGCAACCTGGCTTCACGATGGGAGCACTTATCGTGAAGCTTCTCATCCCATCCGAACCTCCAAAAATGTGTCGCGAGGCAAAGTAATGATTCCCATTCAACTGCGATGTGAGTACATCAAAAATCCGCTTGGCATCGACCAGCCAAACCCAAGACTAAGTTGGTGGCTGGATAGCATTCAAAGAAACGCTAGGCAAACCGCTTATCAAATAGTTGCAGCAACGTCAATTTCCAAACTACAAGCCGGCACCTATGACCTCTGGAATTCTCACAAAGTAACTTCCGACCAATCAACACTGATTACCTATGCTGGAAAACCCCTCAAATCAGGCAGTCAAGTGTTCTGGAAAGTCCGCGTATGGGACGGAACTGACCAACTTTCCCCGTGGAGTGAAGCCAATACCTGGTCAATGGGACTTCTATCACCCTCCGACTGGCAAGGACAATGGATTGCTGCGACTGAAAGAATTTCCAACTCAAAAAGCGTGGATCTAACCGGTTACCATGCACTAGAATCAGCGACTGATACCAACGAAAAATGGGTCCAAATTGACCTCGGAAAACCCCAGAAAATTGATTCCATAATCTGGCACATTCCCTCTCCAAAAGGTTACGAAGGGAAGGCGGGTTTTGGCGTCCCCGTAAGATTTCGCATCGAATCGTCCAGCCATCCCGACTTTTCACCCACACACAATGCTGAAATACAAAGCATTTACAATCATTCACAAGCAGACTTCAGTCACCCGTCTAACGACCCCATAAACTTTCCGGTGTCCACAGGCAGAAGGCAACAAAGCATCACCGCTCGATACATCCGCATCACCACGACCAAGCTTTGGAATCGAAAAACCGGAAGCAACCCATACTGCTTCGCAATCGCCGAAATAGAAGTCATCAGCAACAAAAAAAATATCGCTCAAGGCGCTAAGGTAACAGCCAAGGACAGCGTTGAATTCAACGGCTGGTCCCTACAAAAGCTCACCGACGGCACACCTCAGTCGGGAAAGAGCACCTCCTCATCGCCGTCAGGTTTATCCAAGAAGAACACTGCACCGGACCCGCAAAATGCCGCTATTATGCTCCGAAAGGAGTTTCAAACAACTGGCAAAATCAAAAGAGCAACCGCCTATCTCTGCGGTCTAGGCTATTCCGAACTCTTCCTAAACGGAAACAAAATAAGCGATCACGTCCTTGACCCAGGCTTCACAGCTTTCGACCACCGAAGTTTGTACCTAACCTACGACGTCACATCTCAGCTTCGCAAGGGACATAATGCCGTTGGCATTCTCCTCGGTGGTGGTTGGTACAACCTGGCAACCTCCGATCTATTCGGCTTTGAAAGCTCTCCCTGGTCTGCAACACCACGAGCCAACCTAAGACTTGAAATCCAATATGAAAATGGCAAGATAACAACCATTACTACCGACAAATCCTGGAAATGGTCGACGGGTGAAATCACCTTCAACTGCGTCCGCGGCGGCGAAACAATCGACCATAGAAAAGACCAACCAGGCTGGACTTCCACGAACTTCAACGATTCAAATTGGTACACCCCAATACCCGTATCTGCACCCAAAGGAAAGTTGGTTGCCCAGCAACATTCACCCATCCGAGCACACGGCGTCATCAAGCCAGTAATAATCACTAACCCGAAACAGGGGGTCTATGTCTTCGATCTGGGAGTGAATATCGCCGGATGGGCAAGCCTAACCACCCAAGGCACCAAAGGTTCAAAAATCACGTTGGAGTACAACGAGAAACTCAATGCTGACGGCACCGTCAACATGCAACACACTTCAAGCCACACCTACGGCAGATTCCAACGCGAGGAATTCATCCTAGCCGGAACCGGGAAGGAAACATTCGAACCAAGATTCACCTACCACGGTTTCCGATATGTTCAGGTAAGCGGCCTCACCCAAAAACCAACCATGAATACCTTGGTTGGAAAGTGGGTTACGACCGACCTCAATCAATCAGGTTCATTCAGTTGTTCCAACGAAAGAATCAACCTACTTCAAACAATATTCAATCG
>JAPLCS010000119.1 GCA_026392145.1 Fimbriimonadales bacterium
TACGCAGTGGCTCCGATTCCTTGGATTCCATTTGGGAATGTTAGGTTAAAGTGGTTGACGTCTTCAATCTGCTTGAACCGGTCTACTTTTAACTTGTCACGGGTTCCATAGACTTCGATGGGGTCTGCTCCGGCGAGGTAACAAAGGGCTTGAATGGCGTAGATGCCAATTTCGCTAATGGCTCCGTAGCCTCCGAGTTTTCGGTTTGCGTGCCAGCCATCGCTCCAAGGCATAGTAAATCCGTGATCGCTTCGGATTGTGCGGAGGGTTCCGAGGGCGCCTTCTCGGCACAGTTGCATGGCTTCAACGTTGTTCGGTTCAAAGTGGCAGCGGTATCCTACGCCAAGTTTCTTTTTAACCTGTTTGGCGTAGGCAACCATTTCTTCGGCATCTTTGAGATCACCTGTCATAGGCTTTTCGCAAAAAACATGTTTTCCGCATGCTAATGCTCGCATGGTGAACTCGTGGTGAGTGCCGGGAGGAGTGATCACGTAGACGACATCAATCTCTGGATCATTTTTTATTTGTTCAAGATTTTTGTAGTCGAAAATTTTCGAAATTCCGTATTGATTGGCGACTTTTTTGGCTTTATCAGGTGACCCGCTGATGACTGCCACTGGCTTACTGAGTTTGCATTGCGCAATGTTTGGAAGAATGTATCCGGTTGCATAGCCACCGAGACCGAGAATCGCCCAGCCTAATGGCTTTTGGTCTGGATTCATGAGTAGATTCTCTTTGCCGAGTACGGTACTTGCTGCCCCTGCGATGGCAATGCCGCCAGTACCCGCCATAAGCTCTCGTCGAGAAATCTGTGCCATTTGCTTATTCTAGACGGAAATTCGAAAAGTTGTGCTGGGGGTAAAACCTATGTGAATTTTGGTTAGGCTCCAAAGTTTCTGGGCTACGTGTTCAAAGCTGTTCCACCCTCAAAAAAACTCACGGCAATACCATTGACGTTTGCTATTTTTTGCCTTGTGCGTGGTGGACCTTCTGGAATTGAACTCGTACTCAAACACGCTGGCATCACTTTAGGTCTGATTCTTATTCTGGTTACTCCGGTTCTGTGGGGGGTTCCTATTTCGCTCATGACGGCGGAACTTAGTTCAGCTATTCCAGTTGAGGGTGGATATTACGTCTGGGTGCGCCGGGCGATGGGACCGTTTGCTGGTTTTATGTGTGGTTGGTTGTCTTGGCTTTACTCGATAGTTGATGCGGCGCTGTATCCTTTGCTCTTTGCTGAATATGCGAGCAAGAGTCTCGAGTATTTTTTGAAAATCCAGATCTCATCGTGGCAAACCGGACTTATTGCTATGGGCTTGGTCCTGTTTGTGACTTTTTTGAATCTGCGTGGAATCAGGGCGGTGGGTAAGGCTGCGACGGTGTTGGCTCTACTGATTCTTGTGCCTTTTGTACTTCTCATTTTGAAATCTGGAATTCACTTGCCGGCTTTACCCCCTGCGGACTTTTCGGGTTCTGCACTTTCGATTGGGTTAGCGACTGTTCTTTGGAATTATCTTGGATGGGATAACTTGAGTACGGTTGCGGGAGAGGTTGAGGAACCTCAGAAATCGTATCGAATCGCACTTGCGTTAGCCACGCCTCTCATTACACTCGCTTATCTTCTTCCGGTTTTAAGCGTGTTGCGAGTTGCTAAGTTGTCGGACAGGTGGGAGGATGGATCATGGCCACAACTTGCCACTGCGGCGGCTGGTCCGATTGTGGGTGGGTTGGTTTTGTTGGGCGGATTAGCGAGTGCCACGGCGATGTTTGTGTCCCAGATGCTTGCATCATCGCGGATACCTGCCGTTCTTGCGGAGGACGGGTATCTTCCTCGTGGTCTGGCACTGTTGAACCCTAAGACCTCGGTGCCAATGCGATCCATTTTGTTTTGCGCGATTTTATATGGGGCACTGTCTTGGTTTAGTTTTAGTGAGTTGATTACAGCAAACGCATTTCTTTATGGGTTGAGCATCATGTTGGAAATGCTGGCTCTGATGATTCTTCGGCGTAGGGAGCCTGAATTGGAGCGACCGTTCAAGATACCAGGTGGTATGCCGGTTCTCGTGCTGATGTTGGTGCTGCCGATGGTACTTATTGGACTACTGTCGTTTACAACCGTTCGTGAGGAAGGTTGGCTCAAGCAGTTACCGAGTGTGGTGGCAATTTTTCTTGGTATTGTTGTTTACCGAGTTGCTACGACCAAGCAAAGTCGAGCTGATTCAAGCTAGCTACGGGATGCGAATTGTTTGCATCCAACCAGGAAGTCCTTGGCAAAA
>JAPLCS010000223.1 GCA_026392145.1 Fimbriimonadales bacterium
ATTCTTGACCGAGTGCATGTTGACTACTACGGCGCTGAGACTCCCATTAATCAGATTGCCAACGTAAGTATTCCGGAAACACGACAGTTGTTAATTCAGCCGTATGAGAAGAGCATGTACGACGCAATTGAGCGAGCGATTATGAAGAGTGATCTTGGTATCAATCCAGTCAATGATGGAACAGGTATCCGATTGAACTTTCCAGCCATGACCGAAGATCGACGAAAGGAAATGGTTAAGCAAGTCCACGCTCGGACGGAGCAAGCTAAAGTTTCGGTGAGAAATATTCGCCGAGATGGTAACGATGCCCTGAAGGCGATGGAAAAGAAGAAAGAAATTACTGAAGACGAAGTAAAGGGCAATGAAAATAAAATTCAGAAGCTGACCGATCAGTGGATTGCCAAGTGCGATGAACTTGGTAAGAAGAAAGAAGAAGAGTTGATGCAGGTCTAATCCTTTTGGGATTGTTGCCTGATTGGAACCTGCCTGCGAATGTCGAAAAAAATCGTTGATCTTGCCATCAAGCGTGGCGTTGATTTAGATAGCCTGCCGAAGCATCTTGCCATTATCATGGATGGCAATGGTCGGTGGGCAAAAACCAAAGGATGGCAGCGTCTATTAGGTCACCGAGAAGGATATCGAGCCTTGAGAAGTGCACTGCTCAACGCCGATGACTTAGGAATTAAATATCTTACGGTTTATGCATTTAGTGCTGAAAACTGGAAGCGGCCCGCAGAGGAAGTGGCTGGCTTGATGAAGCTGATTGAGACAGCAGCCAGGGAAGAACTAAAATCGATGCATAAGAATAACGTTCGTGTGAACGTTTCTGGTCGAATCGATGAACTGCCGCAGGGTTTGCAAGATGCTTTGAATCACGGGATGGAAGTCACGGCCAATAACACAGGAATTGTGTTTACCCTCGCTGTGAACTATGGGGGGCGTGCTGAGATTGTAGATGCGGTCCGAGATATTGTTGCTGCCGGTTTTGAACCAGAAGATATTACAGAGGAGATTATTTCGGCTCATTTGTATAATCCGCAGCATCCGGAGCCTGACTTGATGATTCGAACTGCAGGGGAAATGCGATGGTCCAATTTCTTGCTTTGGCAGGGAGCATATTGTGAACTTTATGTGACAGAGGATCCGTGGCCCGAATTCTCAGGAAATCACATGATTGATGCTGTTTTGTCTTTTCAAACGCGGACGAGAAAGTTTGGCGCAGTTGTTGAATAATTTAGTTTGGTGAACTCGAGGTCACTATAAAGCTGGGTGAGGTGTAATGCACGAGAAATACTTTGACCATGCAGCTACTACTCCCGTTGATGAGCGTGTGCTGGCGGAGATGTTGCCCTATTTTAATGAGCATCCTGGTAATGCTTCATCAATTCATCATTTGGGTAAACGTGCTGAAGCGGCGGTGGATTTAGCCCGACAGCGAGTTGCTAACCTTTTAGGTGCCGAGGATCCGTATCAAATCACATTTACTAGTGGCGCGACGGAGTCGAATAATTGGGTGCTGTCCCGATTTCCTATTGATAGAATTGACGCTTCACCCTTTGAACACAGCAGTGTCAGGAACTTTCTAAGTTATCACCAGTGCTATAGGGGAGAGTCGGGGCTTGAATTGTATGCTCAGGTTCTCATTGACAATGAAACGGGAGCGGTTTTTTGTCCTGCTGAAGAAAAGAAGTCGAGGGGTGCACTTGAGGTGTTAGTTGATGCAACTCAGGGACTCGGGAAGATTGCATTTGATCTTGAGGGACTAGATTTTGTTAGCGGAAGTGCACATAAGATATATGGACCGAAGGGTGTTGGGTTTTTGTACGAGGCAAACCCACATTTAACTCCGATGGTGGTAGGAGGATGGCAAGAATTTGGGAGAAGAAGCGGTACTTTGAATGTGCCAGGAATCGTAGGTTTGGGAATGGCGGCTGAACTTGCTAGAGAAGAAAGGGAAGTTAACTTTGCTCAAGCAACCGAACTAAGGAACATTATTCGGGAGGAACTGGATGGGATTGATAACCTTAAGTTTAATGAGTCGGCAAACCAGTCTCCATTTATTTTGAGTGTCAGTGTTTTAGGTGTCGAAGGAGAGACCATTGTTCTTGATATGGATCAGAAGGGATTCTGTTTGAGTGCAGGATCGGCTTGTAGTAGCAAATCAACCGCTCTTTCTCCACTTTTATTGTCTTTTGGTGTCGAACCCGAATGGATACGGGGAACATTTCGTATAAGTATAGGGAAAGACAACTCTCGGGAAAGCAGTCGGGAGCTTGGAGAAAACCTGAGAATCACGATTCTTAACCTAAGAAATTCAAAAAAGTCTTAAATTGAGAAACCTTTAGAAGGTTGGATTGCGTCCAATTCTATTGTCTGTCAGATTCACGACTTTGGTTTTTCAAAATATGAATCTGGTTTGATATTCGCTTGACAGAGATTCTCAAAGGTGGTCTAATGACCTTCGTTGGTGTTTTTTGGGCGTTAATTCACGTTTTTCTACGTGATTGGCTTACTGGATAGAGCAGTTAGGAGTATTTATTAGAGATGGCGATTGAGAACGGATTACCAACGCAACCCAAAAGAGGTCGGGCAATTACGGTGCGAACACCAGGGCGACACTCAGGATTTATGGATCCTGGTGCGACCGCATTGGAAGATCCAACTGCTGAGGGCGTCGATGATTTACTAGATGGTGACGCCAGTGATGAAGAGTTAGAAGAGTTAGAAGCAGAGGCCCAGCAGGACGATTCTGAAGAACTTGAAATGTGGATGCGACAAACCCGTCGCGCCCAGTTGCTTACGCCTGAACAGGAGGTTCACCTCGCTGTGTTGGTTATGGCAAAAGAGTACGCTGAGAAGGACAAACACAAGGAACTTTTGAAACTCCTTCAGCGAAGAGACATTACTCACCCCGTTGGCAAGCCCACTGAACTAAATCAATTTATTATTGCGCGAGTTATTGCAGAAGGTGTTGAAGCGAAGCGACACTTAATTGAGTCGAACCTGAGGCTGGTTGTATCGATTGCGAAGAAGTATAACGCTCGAGGGATTCCTTTGGCAGACCTTATTCAGGAAGGAAATCTTGGTTTGATTCGAGCAGTTGAAAAGTTTGATTGGTCTAAGGGTTTCCGTTTCTCCACTTATGCGACTTGGTGGATTCGGCGAGCTATTGCACGTGCGATTATCAATCAAGGGCGAACTATTCGTATTCCAGTTTATGTTGCCGAACTTATCAATAAGGTTGTGAAGACTGCATCGCGACTTCAACAAGAACTTCAGAGAGAAGCCACCGAGGAAGAAATTAGCCGGGAAGTTGGTTTATCTGTAGATCGAGTTCGAGAGATGATGAGGGTTGCGGTTGAACCTATCTCGCTTGAAACTCCTGTTGGGGAAAAGGATAACTCTTCGATTGGTGACTTTGTACAAAGTCAAAATATGCCTACACCGGGCGATGTCACTTGGAGTCTTATTCGAAGGGAAGAGATTGACGGTATCTTGGGTCGACTGACTAGTCGAGAGAGGGACGTTGTTCGATTGCGATTTGGTCTAGACGATGGTAGAGCGCGAACACTTGAAGAAGTGGGAAGCGAACTCAACGTTACACGAGAGCGAGTGCGACAAATTGAGCTTAGAGCCATGAAGAAACTTCGACACATTGGTCAAGAACTTTCTTCCCAGGGTTTTTCAATCACTCCCAATCCAAATTAAGCATCTCTTCTGAGAATGCTGTTTCAAAATGCCTTGGTTCAAACGCAATCCAAGGCATTTTTTGTGCGTCTTTGATGACTGTTTCTGGATCTACTAGCGGTGTAGACACTGGAATTGAGGCTTGAATCAGAGCAGCTTTATTGGTAACCCGCATAGCTACGCCACAAATTTTGTTCCCTGTTTTGAGGGAAAGTACATCGTTTCTTGACTTTTGTGAGAAGCAAAATGGGGAGGAACGGATGTCGTCTTCTCCGGCATCTTCACCAAGAGTAGCGCTAATTTTGATGGCATTAAAAGCATTCACGATGGGTGTAACCATGATTCTGTAAATGGTTTTTACTTCTCGTGTAGTGCAGTTGATTTGTTCTAGTGGTACTGCGAGACCGATTGTAAGATCGTGGCCATGGAGCACTGCTGCTCCTCCCGTTGGACGTACGGTGTAGTTAATTTCTTGAAGGAGAGTTTCTTCTGGAGTTTGGAATCTTCCAAGGGTCACCCATACGGAGTTCCAATAATAAATTCGACCGCCGGCATAGCCTTGTTCGGCGTCTTCGAGAAGAGCAATATCCCTTCTCATATTCTCATCGCCGTCATGTGACCCATCGACTACAAAAATCATGATGTTTGGAGTGAATTATTGTGTAAAAGTGGCTTGTTTAAGTGAGCGCACGAATGATGAGATTACTTCCTCACCCTCTGGGGTTCCCCAGTGTTCATGGAGAAGTTTTACTAGCGCTGAGCCTACCACTGCACCGTCGGCAGATTGGCACACCATACGTACGTGGTCAGGAGTTGAAATTCCAAATCCTACACAGACTGGCTTGTCTGTTAGTGATTTGCATCGGTTGACCAGGGAATCAACTTCCATAGGTACGGAGTTTTCAGCACCTGTAACGCCGGTTCTGGAAACCACATAAATGAATCCAGTTGACCTGTGTGCGACTTCTTCGATTCGTTGAGAATTGGAGGTTGGTGCAACAAGATAGATGGTTTCAAGTCCTGCTTTTGATGAAGCGTTATCCCAGTCGTCGCCTTCGTCGGCGACGAGATCTGAAATGATGGTTCCGGTTACTCCAACTTGATGGGACCGTTGAGCGAACGTGTCCAGTCCTATTCGTAACACGGGATTGTAGTATCCCATCGTTACGAGCGGCATGTTGGTGCTGGAGTTGCTAATCGCTTGGAAAATCTTTTCGGGAGTTGTTCCGTTGTCAAGTGATCTTTGGCTGGAAGCTTGAATGGTGACTCCTTCGCCAAACGGATCACTAAAGGGGATTCCAATTTCAACGATATCGGCACCTGCTTTCTCAAGCAGGGAAAGTATTTTGGGTAGGTCTGTAAGCGGCTGATCCCCTGCAGTGAAAAAGCAGATAAGGGCTTTTTCACCACGGGATTTCAGCTCGCTGAATTTGGTTTGTAAGGTATTCACTTACTTTGCTTTCTTTCCTTGAGCTGGATTCGCATTGGGGTTGAATGGTTTACCCATCAGTGCTTTGAGTTTGTCCAGATACTCTTGCTTTACGTATTTCTTAAGGCTTGCGTCATTCTCTGCCAGAACCTTTTTGAGTTGTGGCTCCCGCTTTTTCATTTCAGCAGCAGTATCGGCTTGAATTTTCTTTTGGAGGGCTTCACCTTCTTTTTGAGTTTTTGGTTGCGGCGTTTTGGAGTATTTTTGCTCCATTATTTTGCTGACTTCGCTCTTTATCTTTGCTACTTTGATGTCGCCTTCATTGATGGCTTTCATGAATTGGCCGTAAGTTGGATCGGTGAGGCCACATTTTGCAGCTACGGTTCGGTCCATAAGCGCGCGTGGACCAGCGGCTTGAATGGTGATTTCTCGGAGGCGTTTTAGTTGGACTGGAGTGAGCGTTTCAAGGCAGTTTTTTCTAAAGGTTACAAAGGTGCTCATGCCGAATTTTTGAAACTCTGCGTCAACTGGCTTTTTTGCTTTTTGGTATTCGGCGGCTTTGTCGTTGTTCGCCTTATTCAAAGCATCAGCAAATTTGTTGAGTTTGGTTCTCTGAGCCTCGGTAATTCCAACTTCTTTTTGGACTGCCTTGTCGATGAGGATTTGGACGTTTGCGACGTCAAAATCAAACTTATCAGCCGCGAGAGCAAGTGTTGATGCGGCAATGAAAACGAGGCTCGCCATCCATTTCATGTTCATAGTTTACTGTAAACGTTATTTTGTAACCTAGAAATCCAGGTTTGATTGTATTTCAACGGAATCTGAGCCAAATATTGATCTAAGTTCTTTCACTAAGTTGTCACTTGGAGAGACAAATGCCATGATCGGAATGGGATCAAAGTCTTCCAGAGGTTCGATTTGAATAAAAATTTCGTGGTCTCCAGGAAAGGATTCAACTACATTTTTGAGGCTATTTAGTTGCTTGACAGTCGCACGAGATACCTTGACGGTGACCGAACCAGGTCCGGTTGTTAGACTGTCAGTTGCCGAATAGTTAACTTCTATTGGTGTTGCCTCAAAAACTCGAATTTCAACAGACTTTTCAGATCCACGTTCTCTGTGTTGAATATTTCCTTTGAGGG
>JAPLCS010000034.1 GCA_026392145.1 Fimbriimonadales bacterium
ACTTGATCATCTGGGTTTCCATCCTTGAATGTGATAGCTTTGACGCCACCAGCAGCTCGGCTTCTCGAAGTTGCTCGTTCTTCACTAAAGCGAACAGATTGACCTTCCCGTGTGACAAGGATAACGTCATCCTTCCCACCTGTTCTCAGTGCCCAACCAAGTTCATCCCCTTCTTCAATGTCAAAAGCAATCAGACCGTTGTTTCTAATATTGGCGAACGCCGACAATGGTGTCCGCTTAATTTCGGCACTGTGCTTTGGTCCTGTTCCGCGAGTAATCATGGTCAAGAAACCTCCGGCATTAAGATCCTTTACACTTACAGTTGCCGTTACTCGCTCACCACCAAGAATATTGATGTAGTTAATCACAGGCATTCCCTTAGCGTAACGACCACTTTCGGGGATTTCATAGCCTTTCAGCTTGTAAACTCGTCCCCGGTCTGTAAAGAACAGAATGGTGTGATGGGTACTAATCTGGAACAAGTGTGCAGGTTCATCATCACCCTTCAGGGTATTGTTGACACCCTTGCCTCCTCTCTTTTGCTGCCGATAGGCATCAATGCTTACTCGCTTAATATATCCATCACGTGAAATCGAAATAATTGCTTCTTCATCAGGAATCAAATCTTCTTCGGTGAATTCACCAGCTTCGCGTGCCTGAATACGAGACCGTCGTTCATCCCCGTGCTTATCTCGCATGGTGGTGATTTCATTTCGCATCACTTCGACCATTCGTTCGTCGCTGTTTAGAATGTCTAACAGGTCCATGGTCTTTCGCAACAACTCCTTGTAAGTCTCTTCCAGCTTCTGTTGTTCAAGTTGGGTCAAATTTCTAAGAGGCATTGCAAGAACCGCATTTGCCTGCAATGCAGACATGTCGAATTCTCTAACTAACTCAGCTCGAGCAACTCCAGGATCTGGTGATCTCCGAATCAAAGCAATAATTTCATCGAGAAATCTTCTCGCAATTTGATACCCCTCAGAAATATGTACTTCTTCTAATGCTTTGTACAACTCGTGTTTGGTACGCCGAACGATTACGTCTCGTCGGTGCTTAATGTACTCATCAAGCATCAACAAGAGAGGTGCTGTTCGAGGTGCGCCATCCACGAGAGAAAGCATAATCACGCCAAAAGAAGTTCGTAGGTTCGTGTGCTTAAGAAGGTAATTTAGTGCTTTGTTTGGATTAATGTCCCGACGCACTTCAATCTCAATCCGCATTCCACGCTTGTCGGAATAATCCTGCACATTGAGAATTCCATCAAACTTACGTTCTTTGGCAATCTTCGCAATATTCTCAATCAGTGTTTTCTTATTGACCTGATAAGGAATTTCCGTAACAACAATAACTGACTTTCCAGCATCGCCTGGCTCAATCATGGTCTTTGCTTGCATGACAATGCTGCCTCGACCAGTCTCATAAGCAGACCTAATTCCCTTCGTACCCATGATTATTCCGTAAGTCGGAAAATCTGGGCCGGGAAGAATTTCCATCACTTCATCAAGTGAACAATCTGGCTTCTCAATTCTGTACAAAATAGCGTTAGCCACTTCGGTTAAATTGTGTGGAGGAACGTTGGTAGCCATTCCAACTGCAATTCCTTGTGAGCCATTACAAAGCAAGTTTGGAAACTTACCAGGAAGGATTTGTGGCTCAGGATCGGATTGAAGATAGTTGAGCATAAAGTCAACAGTTTCTTTATCCAAATCCTCAAGCAACTCCATTGCAACCGGAGTTAACCGACATTCTGTGTATCGCATAGCAGCGGCAGAGTCACCGTCAACTGAACCGAAGTTTCCTTGACCGTCAATCAAAGGGTATCTCAACGCCCATGATTGAGCCATTCGAACCATAGTTGGGTAAACAACTTCATTACCATGAGGGTGATAATTAGCAGTTGTTTCTCCAGTTACCTTGGCGCACTTTGTATGCGGGTTGCTTGGAGTCAAATTGAGTCCACGCATTGCATAGAGAATTCTTCTCTGAACTGGCTTAAGACCATCTCTTACATCAGGAAGTGCACGAGATATGATGACTGACATTGCGTAGTTAACAAAACTACGCCCCATTTCCTCATCGACATTAACTTCGCTAAGATTCTTATTTTCTTCTGCCACGTGTAGGTTCCAGACGTTTTAATCGCATGATTTGGATGGAGAAAATGAGCTTTTTGAATTCAAAACCATCCGCGAATACCTCAAAATTGTACCTTGAACTGAACATCCTTTGCCCAACCGCCAAACTCTTGCTGTGGTCTCCAAAAGCGTGATGAAAGTCTGGCAGACTCTCACGCAATGAGGATTCATTGGGGTTTCGTCTCACCAATCCAACTCAAATTAAAAAATGGAACTATAATGAGTCTAAAGGCGTCTAATTACTTGATAATAGGACACTCATATGAGATTCGATAAACTTACACTCAAAGCTCAAGATGTATTTCAATCTTCTCAAGCAGTTGCAGAAAGATTTAAACATCAACTCATCGAACCTGAACATTTAATGCTTGCGTTACTTGATCAAGATGGAGGAATAACCAAACCTATTCTCCAAAAATTGAGTGTTGATGTTAAAAAACTAAAAATTGAGACCGAGAAGGCGATTGAAAGATTCGCAAAAGTTTCTGGAACCGCTTATGGAGAATCTATTAGCAACAAGCTACAAGTTGTTTTCCAATCAGCATTTTCTCTCGCGTCTGAA
>JAPLCS010000388.1 GCA_026392145.1 Fimbriimonadales bacterium
AAATTTCTGAGTCCAAGTATCTCATCGACAAAGGCTCAGTAACCCTCGACGGAATTTCCCTCACCGTGGTCGGACCAGCATCAAACAAATTCCAAGTGTGGGTAATCCCCCACACCCTCGCAGAAACCAATCTCTCAAGCAGAAGCATCGGCGACTTCGTGAATCTCGAGTTCGATATGATCCCCAAGTACCTCGAAAGACTGTTGGAACCCTACAAATAAAGGGCTAATTCAAAGACCCCACATTAATCGGGAATTTAAGTTAAGTATCACCGCACATTTACCGATAACTAAGGTGACTGTGTCAGTTTCGCCAACCGAAATAAAAATCCTTGATAGCATTTACCGTTTGTCTTTCTCAAGTCAAAAACTTGAACCACGAATTGAAGATGTCCTTCCGCTTCTCGAAGTAGAGGCGGCAGAAGCGAAACTGTGTCTCAGAAAACTCGCCGTCAGCGGCCACATTGTCGGGACTAAACTCACCGCTCAAGGCAAAATGCTCGTGGAAGAAATGAGTACCGAGCACCCAATCTTCACGGAAATAAACTCATTTAGGCAAATTATCCTCACCGAACTCATAGTGAAGACTCAACAAAATCCCAGCACCCCAACGTTTGACCTAGAAAAGTTCGATGTGACCATAAAAAACCCTCGGTTCTTCATTGACTTCTCGACCGACGTTCTCGAACAAAAAGGGTTCATCAGAATCCGAAAGGATCGATTTATCACCATCGGACCTGTGCTTCAAATGGCACTTATCGGAAACAAATAATCAGCGATCAAGAATCGCTTGACGAATATCTTTTTCAAAGAATTCCGTCCCCGCACTATCAAAGCCCATCCACAAGGCAATGATTTTCATATCCTTGTTCACCAACACAAACAACGGCAATGAAGTCGTCCAAGCGTGAATCTGAGCGCCAGACACATTGAAGAAGCCATTCTCCTGCTGGCCTACCCTCAAAGGGATCTTTGTAAAGCCCTCCTGAGTTTTCGCAACCCACTTCGAAATCGTTTCATAGTTCGGCTCAGAGGGTTCAAGTACCGCAAACAAATGAAAGCCACTTGGCTTCCAGTTCGCCACATCCTTCCCGCGGCTCAACCTAGAAATATCAAAGGTCTGCCCGACCTGAATGCGCACCGTCTCAGAATCCACCGTCGCGTACGCATACCCGTCGGGAATCACATGGTCAAACGTATCAGAGGCAAACTTCACTCCAGACTCAACCGACTGAACCGTGTACTCAAATCCAAAAGGAGACTTAAAGTACTTCATGTTCCCCTCTTTATCTGTCGAGACATCCACAGGGGCGACTCCGCCCGGAACCTCGATCATCTTCCGATACTTGTCAACGCCATCCTTAGTCTCAATCAACTTCCAAGGATATTTGTTGCCACCATACGTCGAAAACTTAGTCAGCCCAAAAATGTCCGCCGACTCGGCATAGCCCGGCGACAACTTAGAAAGCCCTGCAAAAAAACGACCCACCCAATCACGTTGAACATACAACTGCTCAACATGGTCCAATTCCAAATAACCTTGCCGAGAGTTCACACAACTTTCAAACTCAGCATTCTTAAATCGATAGTTATCAAACTCGGCCCGCTCAATCACCGTCGGAATCCTGCGGCCATCTGGCGTGAGACACTCAATCTTAAACCGCATATTCGGTGAAGCATCAAGCTTTTTGCCCAATTTCTCGATGCTCGTTTCTCCGCGGCAACCAGCGATAAGTAAAGCAGCAAGAATCACCATAGTATTTTCCAGTTTCATTCTAGTGATTCCCGAAGTATGGTCGATTTTCACTTACCAAACTGCTGTATTGTATCAAAAACCTGATCAGACAGTTCCACAGGCGACTGCGTAGCATCCAACACAACGAAACGTTCAGGTTCAAGCCGGGCAATTTCCAAAAATCCCTGCCTCACTCGCTGATGAAACTCCAGCGGCTCACGATCCAATCGATTCGCGCCAGACCGAGCCGCCACACGCCGCAGACCAATTTCAGGATCAATATCAAACAGAAACGTAATATCTGGCACAAGCCCCTGAGTGGCAAAACGATTCGCGCTCCTCAAAAACTCCTTATCAAGCCCCCTGCCATACCCCTGATACACCAGCGTCGAATCGGCATGACGATCGCACAACACAATCTCCCCCGCTGCAAGTTTAGGTCGAATAATATTCTGCACATGGTTCGCCCGATCCGCCAAAAACAGCATCAACTCCGTCTCTGGGCACAACTCCCCTTCCTCAAGTAAAAGTGTCCGAACCTTTCTCCCAAACTCCCCCGCACCCGGCTCCCGAGTCACCAACACCGGCACCCCTAGCCGAGCTGCCACCGAAAGAATACAGGTCGATTTCCCTGCCCCCTCCGGTCCCTCGAACGTAATAAACAAAGGTTTCATCTCAATCACAAAATCAATACTTAGCGACTACTTCTGATAAGTCTCCCTATCCATCTCCCGCACTTCCAAGGTCAAATTTGCCTCACCATTCTCCAAACTTTCCGCAAAGCATGTCTTCAATTCAGCGTACATTTCATCCGCCAACTTTCGTCTGAGTTCTAAAGGACGCCCACTCAAAATCGCCAATTCACAGTGCACAAATCCAGGCTTCGCTCCCGCCCCCAAACACCACGTCTCATGCAATAGGTGGTACCCCTTCACCGAGGCAGATTGAATCGTCTCAAAGCCTGAAAACGCATGGACCATCCGCTCCAAAATCTCACCCATCCTCGCATTTTCAGATAGATTAGCAGTCGTTTGAATTCGTAAATGTGGCATGGCAAAACGCTACAGTGCTTCCCCCCAAAAAACTCAATCTACTCACCCCCACTGTACTTCACGTTCATTGCGCTTCACCCTTTTCAGCGACAGGATCCTTGGCATAAAAACTCCAAAACAAAATCCACATCACCAAAGTAATGCAGGCAAACGCCATTTTAAGGTGCTGAGGAATCCTCGGATTAAAACTGAAGAACCCCTCAATCGGTGCCGCAATAAAGCAAAGCACCACACTCATGACAATCATCGTCACCCCATCTTTCGCAGAACGGCGAAGGCTCTCACCACGAGAATATAATCCCGGCACCAATATCGCCCAACCGAACCGAAGACCGGCCGCCCCCGCCACCATGATTCCGGTCAATTCGGGCACACCGTGAGGCGAAACAGAACTGAACAAGAAATACACCTTGTTCACCGACTGCATTTCACTCGCCAGCGCCCCCAACAACGCACCATTCTCATACAAAGAAATAATCGAATAAATCCCCATCGAGCCAGCGCCCTTCGCCGCCGTCACGATCGATACAAACGGATTATTGCCCGCATAGAAAAAGCTCATCCCAACGCTTTCGCCCAGCGTACGCTGTTCAAAAACCCCACTTTTCCAATCGTCAAAAACGTCACTCATCCCGCCCGTAAAGTAGTTCAAATACGTCGAACGGTCAAGGTTGACCAACACCCAAGAAAAAATTGACGCACCAAAAAAGAGGGCAAACGAGGCCCAAAAGAACGGCTTGTTCCTCCGCATTGTCCTCGC
>JAPLCS010000305.1 GCA_026392145.1 Fimbriimonadales bacterium
AATAAACGCCTCTACTGAGGCTCTAAATCAAGGGGGTTGCTGGCGGAGAATGGGGGATTCGAACAGAGGTGACTGCACTCCAGGGCTGCTTTTAGGGCTTTAGGTGCGGCGAGATTATCGCTTTTAGCAACGCCTCTGAGTTCATCCCACTCGTCAGGTCCCTATCTGAAGACAAAAGAATTCCTTCAACAACTACGCCAATGATGTCGCAAAGCTCTTGAGCTGTACGGCCTGGTGCGACCCGTCCCTTCAATAGCTTTAGAAGTTGATTGTCCCACCAGTCAATAAAGTCATCAATTTGCTTTGAGGCGTGCGGATCGAGACCAGCAAGATAAGCAGCAACGAGTTGTAGCCAGACTCTTCGATGCTGAGCGCTAACCGACCAATTCATGAAAGCCCAAAGCTCATCTTTGCTGTCCTTAATGAACAGCAACGCCTGATCTTTGCTTTGAGCAAATGATTGAGTGAGGGCTGCATCAAGCAGGTCTTCACGAGTCGGGAAATAGTGTGTGACTACCGTGGTCGATCGGCCAAGTTCCTCAGCAACTTTTCTAACAGTTACTTCCTTGACTCCGCCTACCTCAATGACTCTGATGGTGGCATCGATCACCTGCTCCGGCATACCCATTGTTTCTGGCTCCAATCTTGATATTTGACAAGCATACAACATCTGTTGTATAACAGGTGTTGTATTTATCGATTGGAGTCAACCATGTCATCTGCCTTCAGCAGTAATGCATTCTTTGCAACTAGCAAGGCACTGACCAAGGTCTTGAACTGGGTTGGCGACCCGATTGGGAGACTGGATAGCAGCTCGGATATGGCTGCGTTTGCTGACACCATTCGATCAAAACCAGTTCACAGGAGCATGACCGGACTTTTGGTTTCAGCCGACTATCAGATTTGTAGTGAGGTTCTTAAATCACCCAATTGGAGAACGATGCCAGAGACAAACAATTTCTTTGAAAAGTTGTACCTGGGGGTAATTGCCGACTCAGAAAAGGCTGACCCTTTTCTAGACTCGATTATTGCAAAGGACGGAGAAGAGCATTCCAGAATCAGAAAGCTGATTCAACCAGCTTTCACGCATCGAGTAATGCAGAGTTGGAAGTCTTCTGCCGAGAAGATTGCTAGAGATCTTGTGAATCAAATAGATGGCAATTCAAAGATTGACTTTGTTGACTCTCTTGCCAATCCGTTACCGCTTGCAATGATTTGTGAAATTCTTGGAGTCCCCCTTGAAGATCGGGACAAGTTTACAAATTGGGGTAGAACGCTTGCCATCATCGGTCTCGACCAACCAAGAAGCACACAAGAGTTGCGCGAACTACAGGTGGCTTCCGATGAGCTAACAACCTACATGGCCAAGCTTCTGGCCGAGAGAAAACAGAATCCGCAAGAAGACCTTCTTTCGGTGCTAGCCAATGCCGAGAGCGAGGGCGACAAGTTAACCGATAGAGAGATAATCGCGACCGCATCCTTCTTGCTAATTGCCGGCTTTGAGACGACCGTAAATCTACTTAGTGTTGGAACGCTTGTGCTTCTAGAAAACCCTGGTCAACTAAAGCAAGTTGCAGATAATCCAGAACTGATTCCAAACCTTGTTGAAGAGGCATTGAGAGTTGTCTCACCAGTTCAATACACGGCTAGAACCTCCGACTCGGATTTGCAGCTTTCGGATGGCACCAAGGTTCGACGAGGTCAGACCATCGCCCTAATCCTCACTGGGGCAAATCGCGACCCCGCCGTGTTTGATGACCCCAATAAATTCTCAGTTAGCCGAGAAAATGCTCGCCGAAACATTGCATTTGGCTACGGAGCCCACCATTGCATTGGGGCACAGCTAGCACGACTGGAAGCAGAGACGCTTTGGCATGAGCTGCTCAAACGTTATCCAGACGTTGATTCCTGGCAGCAAGCTGGAACTGCAAATTTTCGTCCCGGGAAAACAATCAGAGGACTAGAGTCCATGCCTATGGTCTTTGGTTCGCAGGCGGGAAGTTAGTCAAATGAGAAAAGCCACAAGATCAAAAGTGCCAATCTTCTATCTTCAAATTTCTAACTTCTTCTCTGGAGTTTCGAACTCAGTTGTGATGATTACAATCCCTTGGATCACCCTTGAGGTCACTGACTCCCCAGCCTTTGCAGGACTCGTGGTCGCGCTCTCAGCCATA
>JAPLCS010000080.1 GCA_026392145.1 Fimbriimonadales bacterium
AAATTCTTCCTCCGTCGAGGTCTCAGAATCCTTCCCGCTTATTACGCTTGTTTAGCGTTTTCGCTGTGGGTTTGCAACAAGGTCACCATCCCCAATGGAGATGTCTTGCCGTTCAGCAATTACGTGCCCATTGACGATGCTGTCATTTGGAGTCACATCCTACTGGTGCATAACTGGAGCCAAGCATGGATGTACAAAATCAATGGCGTTCTCTGGTCGATTGGCATTGAAGCCCAACTCTATCTCATCTTCCCGTGGCTCATTCTGCTAATGCAGAAACGGTCACCCCGAGTCCTCTTTGTCACGGTGGCAATTCCCGCGCTATTTATTGCGGCAACGGTTCCTGGCGCCGCCAAACTCTATTCCTGGTTTGCGATCCTCTTTGCCGCAGGAATGATCTCGGCTCATTACTGCTTCCGGCCCGACCTACAAAAAGGTCTCAAACCGGGGATTGCTGCCAAGACAGTGGTCGTTGGAGTGGCATTAACTGGCATTATCGTAAACTACAGCCTCAGCCAGGGGAGACCTTTTGATGCGATGACGCTCGTGCTTTCCGACCTAACCTTTGGAATCGCCACCGCTGCGTTTCTTTACTACGCCACCGCAAAGCCAGGTACCTGGCTGGAAAAAACTTTTGCGAATCGGAATCTTGTTCGAGTCGGCATCTTCAGTTACAGCCTGTACTTACTGCATCACCCGCTTCTTCAGGTGCTCTACCTCAATCGACCCGCCTTTGCTCAACCACTCGAAGTGGCGTTTTTCTACTTGCTGTTGGTCGGCGTTCCAGTCATCCTCGCCTGTACATGGCTGTTCTCCCTGGTGTTCGAAAAGCCGTTTGTTAAATCAACCGTTCCCTCTTTTGCGACCGATTCTCCTACCCAGGACCGCATCCAACTCCCGCTCATCCCCTTCACGGAAGCAACACTCATATCAAGCAAGGCAAATTTTGCCTATTTGGCAGGTGAAAAAAATGCCGACTCAGAAAAATCCAAGTCGGCATCTAAACCCAAAAAGAAGGGTCGTCTTTACTGAAGCGTTCGGCTCGCCAGAACCATTCGTAGGTCAAGCATTCGCTTTTCCAAATGCACTTCAAACGTAACTACTCCAGTTGTCGTGTCAATCGTTGACTTGTCGACAATGGTATCTGTTCGAGTGGTTTGGTACCCTCTCTGAATTGGTGCACCTAACGAAGCTGCCCAATCATCAACGGCACTAATTTCTTCCACAGACTTGAGCTTGTAGCTTGGACCAATGAATTCGCTAGAACGCACAACCCGGGTCGCAGCGGCGAAGTCATTCGCAAATCGCTCGGCGTAGACCGCTCTCCAAGTGGTGAACGGAGCCCCTGAAGTAGATGGAACGCTCTGTTGTGCCGTTACCGACATCGCAGTTGATGTATTAAGTGAATCATCATAAGTTCGCAAAATGCCATTACTATCTCGATAGGTTCCAAGGCCTGTGAAGTTTGCAACGCCACCACGGTTGGATCCTGCCACAAATGAAGCTGGTAGCCACACCTTAGTAGCATTTCCGCAGTCGGTGTTGTTGTCTCGTCGACCCAACATCGTCAAGTCGCCCGATGCCTCTTGCCTGGCATAATGCTCAAGAATTTCAACGGTGGTCAACCCGCCATTGATCGCGTAAGTGAGCGCATCTGTGAACTTGAGGGCTGGCGCTCCCTGGAATGTGATAGCACTCACCTGGCGAATAAGTTTTCCCGTGACTGGTCCAGAATTCTTCGTCTTAAGCTTTGCTTGGTCATCATACTCTTCTCGAAGCATGGTCCCAGAAACGTTATAAATCCAAGTATCACCTGCCTTATACGTTCGGAGAGTAGAACCACCGTCTATGCCTGGTCCCGTTGGGTAATCGACTTTCGTCGCTGGAGGATCAGGAAACCCAGAATTAAATCCAGAACTGCCACCGCAGCCTAAAAGGACTCCACCAAGGAGTACCGCGATATGTTGTTTTTTAATCATTTTTTATCCTCCTCCTGTGCCAGTGCCCGTGCCAGTTCCGCCACCAGCAAAACCTGCATCAAATGCACCGCCGTATTGAACACCGTTCACCACGAAAGCAAAGTTGCTAGACAGTCGAGCGTTATTGAGAACGGTCTGTCCGCTTATCATCCAGTTCCCACCTGTCGGGAATGAGGCGACGCCTGTGAACTTTCCGTACTTGTCAATTTGTCCGCCAATCGTTCCAGAGCCAGAGCCTGGACCTGAAATCGACCCGGACAGGCTTCCATCAGAAGTCACCGTAAAGGCAATGGGACCATTATCGTTCTTGTCACTGCTTGTCCAGTTGCCCGACCAACTTCCCTTGTACATGCTGTCTAACCGGCTGGTATCACCCGCGCCACCGCATCCAAACACGACTAGAGCTGCTAGTCCAACTACAATCACCGAATACTTAAACATTAGTTCTTGCCTCCGTTTTTCTTATTATCTTTAGAGCTGTTGTTACTACTATTAGTGGTTGAAACTGATGATTTTTGTTGACTCTTGTCATATTCATTCAGAATCTTGGACTCCGGATTCATCGGAAGATCTTTCGTTTCGGTCGGTTGGTTAACCTTCACCATCTTGGCGGTTACAAAAATCACCAACTCAGTTCGAATCTTGTCAGTGCTGGTCCTTCTGAAGAACTGACCAAAGAATGGTAAATCCTTAAGAATTGGCAACCCAGACAAGTTCTTTCGATCTTGCTCCTGAATCA
>JAPLCS010000116.1 GCA_026392145.1 Fimbriimonadales bacterium
ATGGAGTGATTGTCGATGCAAGTGATAGAGCAGCCTTTGAAGGAATCACTCAAGTCAAAGATCGTTGATGTAATGGCTACGATGCTGACCCATCAAGGCAAACTCCGGATTCGAGATCAGAGTCACAGGTCAGTAGTCACACATAACCCCTTTTATCTGAGGCTAATTTGAGGCCGGATCAGATGGCAAGTTTCCGGAGGGCTTGGTAATTTTCGATCATTGCCAGCGTGTCTTGACAACAATATGCGAGTAGAGCAGTGCGCAGTGCTTGTGACTCTTCAATTGACGTGGATTCAGAAAGCATCTTCCGGAAACCTGACCTGCTCCCCAAAAAATGTTCCACTTCGAACATAACCATGCAAGACTAAGTAACGTCGTTTGCAGTCAGCAGAAGATAGGTAGTCGTGCTTGTTCCTTTGATGAGTTAATTAGAACAGAGATGCTTGTTCAAAGCGGTCAATTTTGCTTTGGAGGAGAATGGTGTCGTCGGCATCTATGTGTTCTAAGTCGATGCCACGGTTAAGCAGAGCGGCTCCAATGAGCCGAGATCGGTGACATTGGTGGGGACGTTTACACCCGCACATGAGACAAATTTTTCTATTGTGTTGAGCGGCATTGATGAGAGTGGTGAGCCCTAAGAGGAAGTCTTCGGAAACGAAAAGAGGTGCCAGATCAACAGACTCTGGGTCTTTGCAAAGTACGGGTGAGTCTTGGACTCCTCCGAGTTTATCGCCCATGTAAACGTATTTGAATCCAACCTTGGGGATGGAATCGATAAGATTCTCTCTGCGAAAGTCTTCCCAGTAGCTACTTGATGGTACCGAACGGACATCAACAATGTGCGTGATTTGAAAGGAGCGCATGAGCTCGATGAATCCATCAAACCCTCTATTGCCATATCCTGCTGTGTAAATCACATCTGGTATTTTGCCCGTCATCGCAACAAAATCATTATGGAACAGCACCATTGGTCATGGCGTTGTTCTCTCTTCTCGGATCGGTTCTTCTTGTGCTCATTTCCCTGATCGCAACGCTAGTGACCGCCAAACGTGAATACATTAATCAGCAAAAGTTGAAGGAAAAAAGGTCAAAGCCTGCTCCAACATCTCGCGATGGTGTGTTAGTTTCGGCACTTGCAATTGAGTTGGTCACCAGAAATGGCAAGGAGATTCGGAATGCTCCTTGGTTGAGTGAGCTTTACAAGGAACTGAATCAGTTGGTCCCCCAGTATGAGATCAAGCCAGCTGGGATTTTCCAAAGTATCTACATGGCAGCTTCGACCGAGGATCGTATGGCTCATGAGGGGCTAGTTAGAATGGCTCGTTGTGCGGTGGAAATCCGCGAACTCATTCAAGATTTTGCGCTTGAACATAACTTGGACTTAGTGCCAAAGTTTGGAATTCATTGTGATATTGTGCCGATGGTTGGGATTGGTTGCTCTGCGGCTTTGAGTCATCTGTGGAGCGTTTCGCTCTCGCTTTCTGATGAGGCGATGCCGAATGAAATCCACATGAGCACCCAGTCGCTTGAGTGGATTGGTGGAGAGTTTGATTTAACTTTGCTACCAGCTCACCCCATTCTGTCTGGGTTCTAAGCCGTTTGATTTCTCTTGCTCTGTAACTTGCGGATTAATGTCAAAATGGCGGGTGAGATAAGCAGCGCGGGAAGAAAGTTTGCGGTTGGAATTTTCTTTATTTCGAGGAGAGAAAGTCCTGTTGCAAGCATGATTGGTCCACCTGCTCCAGTGAGTTCAGCCAGAATCTCCTCGTCTTCTTTGAGCCAGGAAAGCTTTGCCGCAAAGAGAGTAATGGTTCCTTGAATTAGTAAGACTGAAAGAGCTGAAACCAGCACGCCGTAGCCTAGAGATGCGGCAAGGAAGATGGATGCGACTCCATCAAGCGTTGCCTTCAACTTTAGTAATTCGCTGTTTCCTTCGATCCCGTCTTGGATGCAACCTAGAAATGTCATGGGTCCCACACAATAAAGTACCGTGGCGGTTACAAAGCCTTCTGAAAAGGATTGCCGACCACCGAGAAATTGCTTGAGGGAATTCGCGAGGAAATCCAGTCCATTTTGGATTCCGCATAGGAG
>JAPLCS010000012.1 GCA_026392145.1 Fimbriimonadales bacterium
AAGGTGTCCAGTTAATCCAGCCTGAATACCAATTTTTAAGGACTCAGGGTCTCGCATTTCACCGACCTGCCTCACATCGGGGTCTTGTCGCAGAAAGGTGCGCATCACCCTTGCAAAACCTACCCTCTCACTAACTTGAACTTGGGCGATATTTTTGTCGTATTCGTATTCGATTGGATCTTCAACCGTAACAATGTTGCGGGTTTTAGCATCCATAGTGTTCAAGGAAGCGTAAAGAGTTGACGTCTTGCCTGATCCTGTTGGTCCTGTTACCAAGATGAGTCCATAAGGAGCCGAAATTGCCCGGGACCATTTTTGGTAGACATCGTCTGGCATTCCAATTTTCTGTAGGTCCACCTTCATGGATGCAGGGTCCAGAATCCGCATGACCATCTTCTCTCCGTTTAACGAAGGTAGACAAGAGGCACGAGCGGAGAGACGTCGTCCCATAAACTCCATGTCAATTCGTCCATCTTGAGGCTCTCGTTGTTCATCGATCCGCATACCCGCGGCAAGTTTTAAGCGGGCAATTACGTTGTTAGCTGCTTCCAGCGGAAGCTCTCCTGTTGAATGAAGGATGCCATCTTGCCGGTACCGAATCCTTAATTGATCTCTCTCTGGCTGAAGGTGAATATCGCTCGTACCCGTTTCGAGGGCGTTCATAAAAATGTTATCAACAATACCGACGGCAATTGACACATCGTCCCCACCCATATCACGGGACTGATTACCCTCCCGAATAATCAAACGAAATCGTTTGGCGGCTCCGAAGTTTGTTTGGGAATAGTCATTCTGCATGGTGCTATGGGTCATCATACTATCACTTGATGCCAAAGCCCAACCTCTTTTTGTTAATTGCGATGCTCTTTTGGGGTTACAACTTTGTTTCATTGAAAGTTTTGAATCAAGTCATGCCACCCGGTGCGGTTATCTTTTGGCGATATTTTGTAATGGGAGCAATGTTGGTTACGATTTGCATAGCCAAGGGTATTTCCTTGGTGCCACCAGCGGAGCATAGGACCAGAATTTGGCTTGCTGGTTGCTTTTCTATGGGAATCTATATGGTTTTCTTCATGGAAGGCGTAAAACGCTCGGCAGCTGGAGAGTCTGCGATTATCCTTGCGACAAATCCAATCATGGTTGCTGTAATGGCAATGTGGCTTAAGATGGAGCCCAAATCAATTCAAAAATTGGTGGGTGGAGTTATTGCCTTGTTTGGTGTTGCATGTGTAGTTTTGGGCCGTCCTGGAGCTCTGACTGGCGAAAGTCACTTACTCGGTGACCTATTATTATTGCTAAGTGCATTTGCATGGGCCGTTTCGATCATCCTCGCAAAACCGGTTTCAAAAGATGTAAAAGCACTTCCGTTGTTTACAATGTCAATGCTTGGTGGATTACCAGTGGTTTTCCTCTATGGTGTTCTTCCCATCACAGGAGCACCAGCTCTGAACGTGCACTGGGCCGATTTAGAATTTCGTCATTGGGCTAACTTTGTCCAGGTGTGTCTAGGTTCAGGAGTTGTGGCGATGGTTTTCTACTACCGTGGGGTTGAAGAAATGGACGCTAGTTCGGCGGCCATGCATCAATTTTTAGTGCCTGTATTAGCTACAGGATTTGCCGCTTATTTTCTTAATGAGCGTCTTGATCCAGTACAGGGTATTGGATTAATTGTCCTGATAACAGGGCTTTACTTAGTCTTCAAAAGACAAGTTGAGCTTCCATTAAAGATTAATAGGTAAACGAGCTATGTTCAAGAAAAATGAAGAACATGACTTGTTAAATAGTATGAATATTCAAAATCATCAAGCAGACATTTTGATTTCATCATCCGCTGATGCAGCAATCGCTCGAGCAAGTTTCGATAGTACAAGCTCGGATAGA
>JAPLCS010000226.1:0-2776 GCA_026392145.1 Fimbriimonadales bacterium
ACAAGTACGGGAACCAGAGAAAAGAGAGCCACAAATCCGACGTATTTGGTGCCCGCACTCAAACCTGCCAACGTTCCAGCAATCACTACCGTCTTGACAAAATCAGCCTTTTCATCAATCAGTTTCAAAGAAAAATAAACTGACGCAGTAGCCAACAAGGCTGCTAACATATCGACGGTCTGGAATCTAGAATGAACTACAAGAGCTGGAGCAACCGCAACCAATATTCCGGCAAATACGGCAGCAGTTGGTTTCAAAAATCTTGCCGCCATCAAGTAAGTCACACAAGCAAGACCTGCACCAAAAAGACAATTCAAAAACCTGCCAGCAAGATGAACCTGCCCCATACCAAACGGAGTCAAGTTCCCTGCCTGATCAAATCCGCCAGCATAAGTTCCGACAACATCACTCACGATTCGCAAAAGCGTTAAGTACAACGTGCCGTAGTTATAAAACCCAGGCGTAAACTTAAACTTCAAAGGCTCGATCTGTCTGGCATAAATCAGGTTAACCTGTTCATCGGGATGAAGACTAAAGGCACGAATGTTATTCGGAAGACCCCAATCAATTCCCACCAACCTAATGACAAGAGCGCCAAGAAAAATCCACAAAAGTGGAGACTTAAGAAGTGAATTTTTCATAAAGGAATTGTATCTAAACAATAACGCAATTAGCCAATTACACTAAATGGAGTCATATCCTTGACTATTTGATTTTCCTCGCCAAGAAGAACGATTTTGGGGAGAATTGGTTCATCTGAAAGATCAAACGCTGCAATGATCACCTTTTCGCCAGACTTAAAAAAGTGCGCAGCCCCACCGTTGATACCAATCGTTCCACGAGGCCCAGCAAACGCATAAGTTTGAATCCTTGAGGTGCCAGTGACCGACCAAATGTGGACGAGCTCTCCATCTTGGAGCCCAACCGCATCCATCAAGTCCTGACCAATTTCAATCGAGCCAACATAATCTGGATTGCAATAAGTAATCCGAGCGTGATGCAACTTCGACTTCAGTAATTGAGATAAACGCATTCAAATACCCTAGCTATTCAACCTAATTTATATTGTGGCAGTTTTTGGTGTAAAGTCACCCTCAGCTGACATCTTCTTACTACGTCGATAGAATGCTGACAGTAACCCCCCAAGGGTAAAAATACCAGTCCCTAGCCAAACGAGACCAGTCATCGGCTTATAAAAAATCTGAACTGGATAGAGTGGCGGACTCACCAAAAGTTGAAACTGTACTGACTTATCTGCGGCATTCATTGAAGTAATAACCGCACGAAAGTCATCGCTTATCTTTGGAATTGTAGGTTCTAAACTTCCATTACCAAGCTTCAACGCCGGGCTCGCAAAATAAGTTTTGCCATCATAACTTATTTCCAAATCCGCTCCGAACTCCGCCCCGGGCTGTCCAGGCTGACCCTTTCTCGTGGGTCGAATAAATTTCACCGTGACATTGTTCCTCGTAACCGTTTCACCAGGTTTGATCGTGAGGGGTTCTTCAAAGAACTCAACAATAGGAGCCTGCATAAAGAAGTAAGTATCGTGAGTCAAAGTTCGTTTGATAAAGGGCCAAGTTTGCGACTTTTCACTATTTCCGCTTTGGTAGTAATACAAAGTAGGTGAAATTTCAAAATTCTCACCGTTTGGAGCCTTGACATCAAATTTCACTACATTGTTGCGATCGTAATATCTATCGGGGTCGTAGTCCTTAAAGCTAACCGTGTAGCCTAGTCCACTCTCAGGTCTATTTTCCTGAACCTTGAAATTCACCGATTGCTCAAAGCCTCTCGAGATAATCAGTCCACCCATTAAAACGGCAATACCAAAGTGAGCAACAAACGGTCCAATTCCGATTTTTGACTTTCGACCAATTTCAATCGCTCGCCACAAGTTCGTGTAGCCTGCAAAAACGCAAAAAAGCATCAAGAACGCCATGACAGGCTGCAACGGTAGCTTGCTATCCTTGAACAACCCATTCAAGGTAGCTCCAGGTTCGATCATCAGGCCTAATCCAGGAATTTTGAAGGCAAATAACATCAATCCAACCGAGGCAATGGATAAGTTAAAAATTGTCCAGAATCGCTTCGAAATAGAGGCCAATGATTCCTTCTTCCAAGAAACGTACGGAGCAATTGCCATTGGAACCATAATGCCGATGAAGAACCAAACAACCGCCTTATGATAAAGAGCTTCACTAATGCTCGCACCTTGCGATTTTGGATTCATCAAGACCGTAATAACGGGCCACGACATCCCGATAGCAATTACAAAAGCGAGAAGGCTCATCGACAGCAGACCGAACTGATAAAAGGAAGTCCTGTTAACACCCTCAGGCGAAGTCCCTCCACCCTGGTCATCTGCCTTAGTTGATTTTGCCGAACTTTGTAACTCGCTGGAATTCTCCCGACCAACCAACTTGTGTCCCCTAAAGGCATACAGCCCAAGATAAGCAAAGATGGACACTGCCATGAAACTCCTCAAGATGATCAAGGCATTCTTATCCATCTTTGCAAAGGAGTGAACCGATACGCCATCGAGTAATCCGGAACGAGTTAAAAAGGTGCCGTAAACAAAACTCAATAAAGGAACACCAGCAAGCAAAAGATTCACAGATTTCCATTGCCCTCTTGCCATCTGAACAATCATTCCGTGCGTCAGAACCACTAACATCAGCCAAGGAACAAGAGAAACATTTTCTACCGGGTCCCAAGCCCAGAATCCACCCCAACCAAGACTTTCGTATGCCCATAATCCGCCCATTACGATTCC
>JAPLCS010000226.1:2842-7008 GCA_026392145.1 Fimbriimonadales bacterium
GCTCTTGATTGCCTTACCCAATCAGTCAAATTGCCATGCAACATCGCGGCAACCCCGTAAGCAAAAGGAACCGTCAGAGCACCAAAGCCCACAAACATAGTCGGCGGGTGAATCACAAGCCAATAGTTCTGAAGCATAGGCACCATTCCCCTGCCATCAGGAGGAAGCATCAATTTGCCATCAACCACCGCCTCCTTGATAGTGTTGAAAGGAGTTTCAAAAGTTAAGCAGGCAGCTAATGCACCGAGCACAATGACAAATGCTCCCGTGAACCCACGTTCGTAAGCACCTGAGCGATGAAGGGTAATGATTCCCCAAATCGAAGTCGTTACTGCCCAGAGTAAGAAAGAACCCTCCTGACTTGTCCAAATTGCAGACAATTTATAGGCAAATGGGTTCGCATGCTCAGAATGAGCAAAAATGTATTCGAACTGAAATTGGTCTTTAACAGACAAAACCAACAACGCAACAAACGACGCAATTAACGAGATTCCTACCGAATAGAACAAAATCCGCCGCAATTTAGAAATGGCTGAGTGATTGGTGAAGCAAAGCAACAATACACAAATGCTCGCAGCGAGTGCCCATATCACCGCCCCGTGCCCAAACTGTCCTAGTAAATTGCCCCACTTTGGCGCTTCAACAAGCGTTTGAGAACCGTGATCGTGTTCCATTACTTACTTGCTTTGCCCTCGTTCGCTGCTGCCTTCTTCTCTTCCTCGTATTTACTCGGACACTTAATCAACATCTGGTCAGTAACAAAGAGCTCGCCCTCAAGTTTGCCAATGCAAGTGACCCGCTCAGCTTGACTCAGGTCTACAGGATCGCCAATGTATTTAACATGAACTTTTTCACCATTCTTGTCTTTGCCATCAAACTCAATGACATTTGAACGCAGTTCCGTTTTAATCGTAGTCTTATCGATTTCAACTCCAAGATTGATACGATCTGAACTAATCTTCCGCGCTTCAGCAAGAGTTACATAAGGACTGGCACCAGAGCTGAAAACCGCCATCGCGGCACCTAAAGCGACGATTGCAATAATGACGGGCAAAATGACAGTTTTTTTCATCTTAAATCAGCCAATCCAGGAACTCAAGGTACCTCATATCTTGTCTTAACTTCAGGTTAGAAACCTTACAGTTCCTACGTACAGCATATTCGGTTTATGCACCAATTCATGTACTTAAATATGCTGACGTGTGGAATCCAAATGGGAGAATTCGCCATACTTACAAATATCATGAAATTATCGTTCTCAAGAACCAATGCACTTCTAAGTAGCGCGTTTATTCTGTGCTCGGGTGTTGCAGTTTCACAAGTAGGCGAACATGATGCCTCAAAAACAGGCGAAGCCGACCTTAAAACAAGCATAGGTAGCTTCAAAATTCTCAAACGAGGCGACGTCCTCCCAAGCGGAAAAATCCGCATGTCTTTCAAAGGAACAGTTCTCGTCGTAGGACTTAAAAAAGACGCAAAATTTTCAATCGCAGGCAACGTCCGAAAAGAATACGAGAACGCTCAGCGTGGAAGAATTTGCTACCACGGTCAAGGCACAATCACCATGGACGGAACCTTTGAATCAATCCAATGGTTCGGTAGAGACTTAAACATGAACTGGATTGGTCAAGGCGTATGCCGTGTCTATGGAGAGTTCGACAGTAAAGGCGATACCGGCACATTTACCTATAAAGGCGACAAACCGAAATTCTGGGGCAACGGCGGTATGACCTACGTACTTCCTGTTCCTAGCTACATGAACGGAGCTGCTAAACCAAAGATAAATCGGTCCGGTGGCTAAATCCAGGATTGCTAAGTTATAAGGAATCTTGAATTTTCTTGCTGGAAAATACGTTCATTCACATCCCAGGCATAGGTAGCCCGATAGAAAAACTCTTGTGGTCAAGAGGCTGCCTCACTTGGCAAGACGCTCTCGATGGAATCAATGAGTTCTCGTTCGGCAGTGCAGCTACTGATACAGTCAAAGAGCATCTGCACAAGTCACAAGAGTATCTCGCCGAAGGTCATCACCAATACTTTGCAAGAGCACTTGGGCTAAAAGAAGCGTGGCGAGCATGGCCCCATTTCAAGGCTAAGTGCACCTACTTAGATATCGAAACCGATGGAGGAAAAAGCGGTAACGCTATCACTATAGTAGGTTGCTATGACGGTCTCAATTTCGATGCCTTCGTCAAAGGTCAAAACCTTGAGAGCTTCAGGGACTACATTTCAAAGTATTCGATGGTAGTTACATTCTTCGGATCTCAGTTCGATATACCAATGGTCCTCCGCAGGTTCAATGGACTAGTCATTGACCACATTCATCTTGACCTCTGCCCCACTCTCCGTGCTGTAGGAGTACAAGGTGGACTCAAGAAAATTGAAAAAACCATGGGAATAGCTCGAGGAGACGATACCGATGGATTAACTGGTTACGATGCCATCAAACTTTGGCGCAGGTATCAAAATTTTCGCGATGAACGAGCTCTAAAAACTCTCGTGGCTTACAATCGTGAAGATGTTGTGAACCTAGAAACCCTAGCTGAAATTGCATACAACATGCATAAAGTGGAAACCTTTGATAAAACTTTTTCCACCGATGTTTCCCCAGAAGACACTATTGAGAAAGAACTAGAGACAGAATAGAAAGCAGGCTCGTCCTTTCCTATGCCCTTCTGTTTTTGGTGGAAATCCCACCTCTCACGGTCAGCAATTTGGGCAGTTCAATCGCTTTAATGTCGGCTCATGTCAAAAAATTTCGTCCATCTTCATAACCACACCGAGTACTCGCTACTAGATGGAGCAAACCGTATTCCGGACATGGTGAAGCGTGCGGCGGAACTAGAAATGCCTTCACTTGCCATCTCCGATCACGGGGTGATGTTTGGCGTGATGGAATTCTACATGGAGGCAAAAAAGAAAGGAATAAAACCCTTACTCGGTGTAGAAGCCTATGTTGCACCCCGAGGCCTGGACAAGAAAGACGGTCGAGCAGATAGAGAAAACTTTCACCTTTTGCTCCTTGCTAAAGACCTTGAAGGCTACCGTAACCTGTGCCGATTAAGTTCAATCGCTGCCTTAAAAGGATTTTACGGAAAACCACGAGTCGATCACGACCTACTCCGGCAACATAGCAAAGGTGTAATAGCAACCTCCGCCTGCCTCGGGTCAGAAATTTGCCAAGAACTCATGAAAGGCGACTACGCCAAAGCCCAATACACCGCGGGCATGTATGCCGACATCTTCGGACAAGAGAACTTTTTCATTGAGTTGCAGGACCACGGTATCCCCCAACAGCAAGAAATATTTGAACCACTAATGCGAATTGCAAGAGAAGTGGGGCTCAAAACAATTGCGACTAACGACGCCCACTACCTTTGTAAAGGCGACGCCCAGAGTCACGATGTGCTTCTTTGCATCCAAACGGGTGAGCTTGTAGAAAACACCAAGCGGATGAAGTTTGAAACCGAAGAGTTCTATCTTAAAACCCAAGATGAAATGGCGACCCTCTTCCGTGATGTTCCAGAAGCATTAGAAAACACAGCGATGATTGCTGAAATGTGCAACGTGGAGCTAGATAAGTCACGGGCTCCGATGCCAGTTCCCAACATCCCAAACGGCCTTACTCCAATGGAATACCTACGGCAAATCGCGGAAGAAGGGCTACTAGCCCGAAGCAGAAATCCTGAACAAAAACTTGATCGCCTAAACTATGAGCTAGAAGTTATTGAAAAAACCAACTTCGCCGATTACTTCCTACTCGTCAGAGAGTTTGCGAATGAAACAAGGGACCGAGGCATATTTTTTGGCGTACGAGGTTCCGCTGCAGGCTCATTAGTTTCCTACACCGCCGGCATCACCGACGTTGACCCTGTCGACTTCGACCTCACCTTTGAGCGCTTCCTGAACCCAGAACGGGTTTCCATGCCAGATATCGACATGGACTTTGAAGACGCACGCCGTGGCGAAATCATTGATTGGGTCACCGAACGATTCGGCGAAGATCATGTCGCACAAATCATAACTTTCGGAACAATGGGAGCCAAGGCGGCCATAAAAGACTGCGGACGGGTCCTTGGATACACTCCGAAGGATACCGACGAATTAACAAAACTAATTCCCCAAGTACCAGGAATGACCCTAGATAAGGCATACAACGAAATTCC
>JAPLCS010000264.1 GCA_026392145.1 Fimbriimonadales bacterium
ACCTTGTAAGTAAAGTTTTCTGTTGGAGGTGGTGAAGATGTTTGCCATTCCAATCCATGAGCATTCCAAGGGTTGTCGGATGCTTTTGCTCCGGTGAACAATGACTTCACCAGGTAGAAGAATGGAACTGCAAATCCAACGGCAAGGGCAGAAGCTCCGAGCGTGGACATGATGTGATAAGGCTGATACTCTGGTGCAAAGTAGTAGTAGTGGTACCGTCGTGGCATACCCATCCAACCCATAACAAATTGTGGGAAGAAGGTCAGGTTAAACCCGATGAACACGAGCAATGAGTTCCACTTCGCAATGCTTTCGCTATACATTCGACCCGTCATCTTTGGCCACCAGAAGTGCAATGCACCCATGAAGCCCATGATGGTTCCACCGACCATGACGTAGTGGAAGTGAGCCACGATGAAGTAGGTTGCCGTAAGGTGAACGTCAGTTCCCATACAAGCAAGGAACAATCCTGTCAATCCACCCACCAAGAACAATCCTTGGAAGCCAATAGCATAAATCATTGGCGAAGCGAGAACAACGTTCCCCTTCCACATAGTTGCAGTCCAGTTAAAGACCTTAATAGCAGAAGGCACCGCCAGCAAGAAGGTAATGAGCGAGAACGCAACACCTTGATACATTGACTGGCTCGAAACAAACATGTGGTGTCCCCAAACTAAGAAGCCAAGGAACGCAATCGCCAGCGAACTGAACGCTATCATGTGATATCCAAAGACCCGCTTTCGGCTGAACGCGGTCATGAGTTCGGAGATAACTCCGAACGCAGGAAGAATCATGATGTAAACAGCGGGGTGGCTGTAGAACCAGAACATGTGCTGGAACAACACAGGGTCACCACCAAGTTCTGGGCTAAAGATGGGAAGTTTGAAGGTTCGCTCAAAAACAACGCAAAGAAGTGTGATCGCAACAACTGGCGTTCCGAGCATCATAACAATCCCCGTGGCATAATGAGCCCACACGAAGAGTGGAAGACGGAACCAAGTCATTCCCGGCGCACGCATCTTGTGTGTCGTAACAAGGAAGTTCACCCCGGTGGTTATCGAACTAAATCCACCGATGAAAACACCCACCAGACATAGTGAGATATTGCCATTCGAGTAGAGGCTCGAGTAAGGCGTATAGAACGTCCAACCTGCATCAACACCCCCAGTCACCATCGACAACAGAACCAAAGTTCCCGCAGCGGTATACAAATACCAAGAGAAAAGGTTCAATCGAGGGAACGCAAGGTCACGCGCTCCAATCATAAGGGGCAACAAGAAATTACCAAATACGGCAGGAATGGCAACCAAGAGGAACAAGAAGACCATGATTGCTCCGTGAGCAGTAAAGATCTTATTGTAAGTTTCAGATTCAAGCACGTTTCCAGCAGGGGCTGTAAGTTCATATCGAACAATCCCTGCAGAAATGCCCCCGAGAAGGAAGAAGAAGCTGACCGAAATCAAATACAGCATCGCAATGCGTTTATGATCTTCGGTCAAGAGCCACGACTTAATCGAATGACCATTCGTTAAGTAGTTCTGTGGCGTCTTTGGAGCTGGATCCAATCCGCCAATAGGTGTAGTTACCGTTGTGCTCATCTAATTTTGTCTGCCTTTTCTGCGGCCAAAGCTCCGACGGCGGGGCCACTTCCGCGAGTCGTCGGGGTTGCGTCTGCACTCTCGGCATTGTATTCCAATGCGTTTGCGTTCAAACCTACTTTTCCATTCACTTGCGCTTCAAGTTTGGGGCTGCTTGCTGCAAAGCTCCCTGCACTCAAAAGGCTACCTTTCGCTCCACCTTTAATGTAGGCGATTAGGCTCATGACATCTTCTTCAGAAATTTGCTTTTCATACGCAGGCATGGTTTGCCCGTAATTTTTGACAATTTTCTCAGAAGGACGGAGGATGGACTCTCGAATGTAAGTCTCATCCGCGACATACTGTCCGGTATTGGTTGATCGTGTCTTACCATAAAGCCCGACAAGTGTTGGTGCACGAGGTACCAGGTCCTTTTCACCGTGACAATTGGCGCAACCAATCTTGGTGAAGAGTTTCTCACCCGCTTGCTCGGGAGTCAAATTCTGTCTGCTCTGACCATTTCCAGCGAGCCACTCTGCATACTCTCGCTTGCCCAGGACCACAACCGTACCACCCATTTCCGAGTGTTGTGTTCCACAATACATATTGCAGAACAAGTGATACTTGCCCACTTTTGTGGGTCGGAACCACATTTGTGTGTATCGACCGGGAACAACCATGTACTGAACTCGGAAAGCGGGAATGTAGAAC
>JAPLCS010000288.1 GCA_026392145.1 Fimbriimonadales bacterium
CGGTTCCGATAAAAGTAGCTGTATTTGGTAGAGTTGATCGACCTGCGTTTGCGGGGCTTTTCGACTTAGTACAGGGTTCTGAATGGTAATCTTATCCAGAACCTGCAACGAAGCGAATTCATACCTATCGGGTGAGGTCGGGACAGCGTCCCACTGATTACAGCCATATGACGGTCAATGCGGCGGCAGTACTTTTAGACGCCCACAAGGATGGGGTTTTTGGTGGCACTGGATTGCGAGTCGATTTGGGTTTTGCGGCGGAATTTGTCCAGCTTTGTGAGAAGCCGGTTATTTTGGCTGGTGGATTGGACGACGAAAATGTGAGCGCCGCGATCAAGCGGGTGCGTCCATTTATGGTGGATGTTTCTAGTGGAATTGAGGAATATCCAGGCAAGAAAGATTGGGATAAAATGCGTCGATTTATTGAAGAAGCCAAGAGTGCTTAGCTTCTGTTTTTTCGAATATCGCCAACGATTGCTGACAGGATTGCTGCTGCTTGGAGTGCTTCTGGTTCTGTATTTCCGCTCCCAAAAGTGAATCTGAGTCCTTCTCTGGCTTCGGTCTCTGAGTATCCGCATGCGGTGAGAACATGGCTTACTTCCACGCTTCCACTGCTACATGCTGCTCCGCTACTCGCACAGACTCCTTCCCGGTCAAGCCGGATTAGAATGGTTTCGGCGTCTATTCCTGGAAACCTGACGTGAGCATGGGTGCAAAGCGCTAACTCGCGATTGGTTGTTTCAATCGCTCCAGTTTGAAGAATTGAGCCAAGGAATTTGTCCCTTATTGATCGAACGGAAAATGTTGGTAGGGTGGAGGCTGTACCAAATCCCGAGATTCCCACGAGATTTTCGGTACCTCCGCGTTGCTCACGTTCTTGTTCACCGCCTGAAATCAGCGGTTTGACTTTGACCCCCGCCCTTACGTAGGTTGCTCCAACTCCTTTGGGACCATTGATTTTATGGGCTGACACGGTAAGAAGGTCAGCACCTTGTTGGATGGGGTTGGGTACTTCTTTTTTGAATCCTTGTACATGATCGGAGTGGAAAAGTGCTCCTACGTTTTTGGTCATGGCGAGTGCGTCTTGAATCGGCTGAATCGCACCCGTTTCATTGTTGACTGACATCAGACTTACGAGGAGAGTTTGTTCATTGAGTATGGATTCCAGTTGGCCGAGGTCAACGATGGAGTTCCTTGTTACCGGAATGAGTTCAACTTGGTAGCCAAGTTTTGTAAGCAGGGTTTCCGTTCCGAGAACGCAATGATGCTCAACGCTACTGAGGATGATTCGATTTCGGTTTGGATTGTGGTTGGCAAGGGCGGCGCCAATAATGGCAAGGTGCGACGCTTCGGTGCCCCCACTGGTGAATATGATTTCAGCAAATTCGCACCCCAGGGCTCGGGAAACATTCTCTCGTGCTTGGTCGATAATTTGTTTGCTTTTGCGCCCTTCAGAGTGCAGGCTTGACGGGTTACCAAATGCCTCTAGGGTATCAGCCATCGCCTCTTTCACCTTTGGGTGTAAAGGAGTCGTGGCAGCGTGATCTAGATAGATAGAAGGAGTGTTTGGC
>JAPLCS010000256.1 GCA_026392145.1 Fimbriimonadales bacterium
GATTTCCAGTCTTGCTTTTCAAGAGTTGTGAAGTCTGTCTCTCCGTTTTTGAATAGATTGAGCCTGGTTGCTGAATCTTTTACTATTTTTCTTTCAATCCCTTCAATCAGTGGCTTTTCGCCGAAGTACTTCTCATTTTTTACTAGCTTGACGACTTGCTCGGGCTTGTATTCTGAGAGGATGAAGGGACCGGAGGCGATAGATTCTTGTGGAGAGGATATCTCTTTCAATCCGACCGATTGTTTCACGATTCGGCAACATAAATAGGTTAGTTTGCCTAGGAAATATGGCTTTGGTTGGTCCAAAGTGACCTCAAAGGCTTGTGGTCCGGTTACAACGACCCCGGAAAGCGTTGTTGCCTTTCCGGAGAGGATATCTTTGGCACCGACGATGTCCCCCAAGTATGTTTCTGCAGTCGCAGACCCAATTTTTATGTTGAGAGCTCTTTCCCAGGAGGTTTTTACGTCATCGCTTGTAATCGGGGAACCATCGGAAAATTGTGCTGAATTGAGAACAAATTTATATTTCTTGCCGTTTTCTTCTGTGGTCCATGACTTAGCTAGAGCCCCGATAATTTCGTTGGTTTCGTCGTAATCAACAAGTGGCGCATAAACATTGCTCAGGATGTCAATCGTCTCAATATCTTGTGCCTTCGCTGGGTCTAAAGTCGTAGGGCTAGTAGCTAGTGCGTATCGTAAAGTATTCGCATCGGCACCACCGATCCTTTTAGAAAATCCTCCTTGACTATTGTTCCCGCACCCTGTAAGTGAAGTAGCGAGTCCTATGGTAATGACAAGCGATATTTCCCAATTCTTCATTAAGCTAGTTTGACATTCTAACTTCCTGTGTTGCTACCAGGCGCACAAATGTGTAAAATGGGGAAGAGGATTGGTGCGCGTTCTTCAGTCGCGAGTTGAAGGCGCCCAAAGAACACTCAGATGAATAAATTTTCTCTTTCATTATTGGCTGCACTTGTTGGTGTCAGCGTGGTTCATGCTCAATTCACACCTGGGACACTTATTGTTGGTCGGGCAGGTAATGGCACGACTTACTCAACAAGCGGTCAGGGTGGATTCTCATTGTACAGTTCTTCCAAATTGGTTGGAGCACCCTCAGTCGCTTATGCGTTTCCTCTCAATAATGGAACTGCTCACACCGCAGGGACTAACACTTTTACCACTTCGATTATTAACGATGATGGAAAGTTGACTCGAAGCCCTAATGGAATGTTTTTGGGAGTTGCAGGATTTGCTACCTCAACTGCTCTCAATGATATTTCAAGTAGTTCTGCCAGCAGACGAATTGTTCAGGCACCTTTCACTTCTAACCTGACTAACAATGCTTCGTTTAGTTTTATTAACCCGACCACTACGCTGGGTGGTGGCGATATTCACAGCGCCATTACATTGACTGGTGCTGGAACTTGGGTTGCAAACGTTTCTGGTCTTTGGTACTTTGCGAGTGGAAGCAACGTTGGTGTTCAAATATTGCAATCACCGGAACCTGTCTACTCGTTCACCATTGCCGGTGGAAATATTTTTTACGTTGGGAACTCAGGTTGGAATCGAATCAATGGCACGCCAACTACAGCCGGTCAGATTCCTGTAAACCTTTCAACCGATAGCACCCTTCAAATGGTTGACTTTATCGACGGTCAGAATGCGATTGTTGCATCTTGGACTACGGACGGACTCCGAAAGATGAGCTTGAGTTCCGGTAACTGGGGAAACACTAGTGGTGGAAATGCTCTTACATTCACCACCATCAGTGCGGCTGCACCTGACTTGTCAAATATTGCCACAGATGGAATCAGAGCCTACTCCGTTGAATATTCTGCATTGGACGGAACCGTTCTTCGGGGATATCCAAGTGTTACCGGAGCTACAACTCCTGTGACATTGCATACTTCGGGTGCCAATACTAGCTACCGTGGATTAGCACTTGCGCCTGAGCCAAGCATTATCAGTTCGGACTATTCTAAAACAGCCGGTGTTCAGCGGTTCGCAATGCGAGTAGCTGGAACTGCCAGTGATGCTTACATCAAGGCGGTTCGAATCGGAAATGTTAATTTTTCTGATTATCGCTCTGCAACCACTGTTGCGACTATTGGGTACAAGGGGCAGATTCAAGATATGGCTGTGGATAACAACGGCAACACCTTGATGCTTAATGTTGTTCCTAATGCAACATTTACAGGTTACGTTTATTCGATTATTCGAGTTTCTGCAGACGGTACTCAAACAGATGAAGGGCCGTTGACTTCAGGCGTTCCTAGCCAAGCTGCTCCTGCTGGATTCGTTCCAGTAGCCTTGGCTGCTCACCCTACAAATGGAACGGCTGCAGTGCTGCTACAAAATTCTACGTCTAATCAGTGTCAAATTGGATTGGTAACTCTTCCAGCATCGATTGGTTCTGGTGTCAGTTCAATCACTAACTGGGGTGCTTACCTTTCATCAACAGGATCACACAGAGCTGTTGATGTTGCTTATAATGCGTCTGGAGACTTGAGAGTGCTCTTTAGCGGTTTCTCCGGTGGTAACGGTAGTAACGAAGTTATCGCAATTACGGGGTCTGGCGCTCTTGCCAGCACCTCCTTCAGCACCATGTCAGGAATTGCTAACTTGAGTGCAATATCATTTGCCTTCGATGGTAACGGTGATGCCAGAATCCTCCTTTCAGGAAGAGCTAATGGAAGACCTAATCAGTTCCGAGTTGATACATCCACCTCTGGTTCAACAAGTCCTCTCGCAGCAGGAACCTCGTACACTCAGGATAGTAGCGTGAATAACACGGTGACTTCACAGCCAATTTACTCACAGGGTTGGGCAATAGGCTTGAACTACGATGCTGGGACAAGTAATCCAGTTGTTACTTTTGCAGGATCTAATGGTTCATTGAATACAACCACTCTCGCTGGTGACCAAAGGTTGAACATTCCAGGTTCGTTCAGAGCTTGGCAGTTGAGTAAAACACAACAAATGCGGCTCAACTTGCAACCTATCGGTTCATGCCGGGTTACAACCTCAACTAATCGCTGATTATTATTCGGTGGTTATGAAACGAAGTGCCGCTATCTTGATTCTTCTTGGTAGCGGTACTTTTGCGTTTGGAGACGCTTCTGGTCGATGGCAAGGTGTTGCGATGTTGAGTAATCAACGACTAACCGTGCCTGCCGAGGGTAACGAACTAGTGAAGCTTCAGATGAGTAAGGCCTTCATAAAGGGTGCACAATATTCTTTTGAGCTTAAACCGGGTGGAACTTTTTTGTCTACTGTTCGGATTCCTGATGGCAAGCCTCGGACAGGAAAGGGCAACTGGTCTGTTGTAGGCAAGACGGTAATTCTGAAGTTCCGTGAAGAAAATCAACAGATTATTTCACGGCAGTTAAAGGGAACTCTTGGTCTAGATGGCAAGAGGATGAACATTATTATTCCTGGTTACCGAAATTTGCCAGATGTGACTATCTCTCTAAAAAAAATGCCGTAAGACGGTTTTTACTTATGAGAGATTTGCGAGATGCTTTGAGACCCGAAGCATATTGGTGAGGCCGAGATTCTTGCCCATTGAGAGTTCGTTCCCAAAAATTTCGAACACTATTTGGTCGTCAATCGCATTGATTTCCTGAACCGTACAGTTTTCGAGACCAGCCGTTAGAATGGCTGCCATTGCCATGGCGCTGATGCCTTGAGGATTATCAACTGCGTATCCAAAGCGGAATCGATCTTCCATTTTTGTCAAACGCACGTATACTTCAGATTCACACCCTGGTACTTTGCTATTCTCATCTCGAGGAAATGCCTCTCTTGATGGGTGTTTGTATTCGTCTGCAAACCCAATCAATGTTTCTATGCGATCTTGACGGTCTGGAAACATTGCAAGGGTATCAAGATATTCTTGCAACTTAGTCGGGTTTGCCATCACGAAAGTTTACTTGGTGGTAGACAGTGGGTGTTCTCAGGTGTGCCTTTTACAACAATGGGTGCTGTTACCGTTCTATGGGTACGCCGACTAAATTGCCCCACTCGGTCCATGAACCATCGTAGTTCCTGACTTTACTGTAGCCGAGAAGATATTTGAGAACGAACCAGGTGTGACTTGATCGTTCTCCAATCCGGCAATACACAATCACATCATCGTTCGGATTTACTTGGGCTTCATTTTGATAGAGGTTTTTGAGTTCCTCTGCAGTTTTGAAGGTCCCATCGTCTGGATTAATTGCTCGCGCCCATGGAACGCTTTTGGCACCGGGGATATGGCCACCTCTTGTGGCGCCCTCATTGGGGTAATCGGGCATGTGGAGTCGGGTTCCGTTATACTCCTCGGGAGAGCGGACATCAATTAGCTTGCCAGGTGTATTCAGGTGGTTGAGCACATCATTGCGGAATGCTCGTACAGTTACATCGTCTCGTTCGTTTACCGAATTACTCGCGGAACTTATTTCTGGTACATGCCTCGTTAATTCTCGAGCCTCCTTCATCCACTTTATTCGTCCACCGTCTAGAAGTCGAGTGTTGGTGAATCCAAAAAGCTCAAAAACCCAGAGAGCATAAGCAGCCCACCAGTTGTTTTTGTCGCCATAAAAAACGATGGTTTTGCTTGGAGTCGCACCGATTCTTGAAAGCAGTTTTTCGAACTGTTCGGAGTCCAAGTAGTCTCTTTGGAGTGGATCGTTGAGATCTCGAGTCCAGTCAATTTCGTAGGCTCCGGGAATATGTCCCGAGGGATAAAGGAGGGCATCCTCGTTAGATTCAACAATGATCACGTCTGGATTGTTGAGATTGTTCGCAACCCATTCCGTTGAAACAAGTTTATTTGCATAAGCATAACCGCGAGATTCAAAAATCGATTCAGTTTCAGACATGTTCTTTCCCTTGTTGTTTATCCCTCTTTGTATTGTGACCTGTCAGCGAGGAGACGAAGATTTCTACGCGTGATTCCTTCTGCATTGGCGATAAAAAAAGTGATTCCTAAGAATCTTTGAATGAAAGGTTCAAATGACTTTGAATAGTGGGTCGGTTTCCGGTGGTACATTCTTATCCGTCCTGAAAAAACTTTTTCACTTTTGCGTGCTTGCTGGTTTGACTGGAAGTTGTTTGGCCGATGGGGTGCCAAGGTTAGAGGCTAAAAAACTGAGCCTTGCACCGACCATTGACGGTGTTCTTTCTCTTGGTGAGTGGGAGATGGCATCCAAGGTCGAAGCATTGAGAGATCGGGTGACCGGGCAGTTCCCATCCTCTGAGTACCGAACTGAGGTTTACATGGGCTACAACAAGGAGGCAATCTATGTTGCCTTTTACTGTCACGATTCAGAGCCAGAAAAGATTGTTGGAAGGGAAATTCAACCTAATAGTGAGTTTCGTGGCGAAGACACAGTGACGGTTGACTTAAACCTCTTTGGAACTCGTGCGTATGATCAGTTGAATGAGTTCATCGTTAACTCGATAGGAACGCAAACTGAACGAATTGCTGGAGGGCGATCCAGCAAACGTGAATGGCGAGGGCTTTGGACCGCGAAAACCAGTAAAGTCGCAGATGGTTGGATTTGTGAGATTGCCATTCCGTGGAAGATGCTTAATTTTCCCGAGAAGAAGCGATTAGATGTTGATTTGAATTTAATTCGTAAACAGGGAAGGACGCTCTTTGAGCAGAGTTTGGCTAATTACCGGCCGAACCCGTTACCTGAATTGCAGGGCGTTTGGGAATCAGTTGAACCACCAGCGCCACCAAAGGCAAAACCACAGTTCTTGGCTTATTCGGCACTAGATACCGAGGGTGGTACGGTCACTTTGAGGCAGGGTCTGGATGCGAAGTATGCGTTTACTAGCTCGCTGAATGGTTTGGTCAGCGTTTCTCCAGACTTTCGCAATGTTGAGGATGTCATTGCTGGCAATGATTTTGTACGAGTAGAGCGTTTTTTGAATGATCCAAGACCGTTCTTTCAAGAGGGATCAAACTTTTTTGAACTCACCGATCGATTCTCATTTGGAAGGATGTTTTACACCCGCAGAATTTCTCAGTTCGATATTGGGATGAAAACATTTGGATTGATCAATCCGAAACTTTCGGTGGGTGCAATGCACACGAGCACCGTTGAAGGTGAGAAGTCAACAGTGGTTAAGTTCGCAAACACGATTTCTGGAACTCAAAGTCAGCGAGCATTTTTTACCACCACGAATCTTGGAGGTGTAGAAAATTCATCATTCGGTGGAAGCATCAACAAAAGGTGGGACACCGTTGGGCTCTCGATGGAAGTTGCTGGCGAGAAAAATGCGGGTAGCAAACTGGATACCGCTGGCTCATTTCAGGTGAGTTACAATCGACCAACTACTTATCTGTCCGCGAGGTACACCTGGGTCAGCCCTGAGTTTGGTCCTTCATTGGGATTTGTCCCATGGAGAGACAGGAAGGGATTTAATTTCGCTGCTATGCTGAACCGAAATTGGCGATCTGGAATTTTTCGTGACTACGGAATTTTTGCCATTGCCAGTGAGTACCGAACTTATGATACAAACGAGATCCAAGAGGGTGGTTACTCTATTTCAGGAGACTTATCTACGATGTCAGATTTAGGTCTGAGCTTGGTGCGAACCTCTCAGACATTCTTTGGGAAACGAGATGATATCACCGGATTTGGTTTGACATTTAACAAGTCAAATAGGTTCAAGCAATTGGGATTCTATACAGAAAGTGGAACGCGTGGAGACCGACCGTCCAGTTATTATTCATTGAACGGCACATTCCGAATTGGTAACAACTTTGATATTGGACTTCGGCAATCTCTGTTAGAGTTAGATGGAACCGATAAACAGACCATTCTTTCGGCTTTGTGGCAGAAGAGTAACGACACTACGATCTCAACTAGAATCGCGACGACTCCCGGTGGCACGAATGCTTATTTGAGTTTTCGTAAGGCAGGTAACGCAGGAGCCGAGTACTACATGATTTTGGGTGATCCCAACGCGTTATCCACCACGAATCGATTGAGCCTGAAGGCGATTTGGGCTTTTTGAACCTGTGAGCGACTGATTTGTCACCAAGATTGCCTTAGTTTTTCAGTTGCCTTTTTTTAGAATTTGGTTCACTTTCGTACCGCGATAGTATAAGATTGTGGAATGAAGGCACTCTTCAGCGGCACCAAAGTCGCGATTATTCTTGCTTCCTCGATAGGCGTTTCTGCAATGGGTATGGCTCAGGCGGCAACCGCGGCACCACAAAAACCATTGACGATTGGAGACTCTGCTCCGGCTTTTCCGGTTGACGGTTATGCTAAAGAACGATAAGAATATGCGCTATAACATCGCGTTTGATGATGCAAACGATACGATTGCGAATACTTGGATGAGAGCTGCAGGTCGAAACGGGATTCCATGTGCATTTGTTGTTGATAAGGATTCAAAGATTGCTTGGATTGGTCACCCCATGCAAATGGAGGCTGTCACAGATGCTGTAGTTGCTGGCAAGTGGGATTCTTCAAAATTCAAAGCTCAATTTGAAGAAGAGGCGGCTGCCGCAAGGGCTGAAATGGCGGCTCAGACGAAAGTAAGAGCTGCGGTCACGGCAAAAGATATGGCTGCATTTGATTCTGCTGTGTTGGTCGGTGGAAAAGCCAAGTTCAATTTGGTCTCGATGGGGCTTTCGAGTGCTGCTGTCGCTGACCCTGAGTTTGCGATGGAGTTGCTAAGCAAGTACGCTGGGAAAGTGGAAGGCGCTATGCCTTACTCTTGGTGTGGAATTGCCACGACAATCATTTCAAAGTCCAAGAGTGATGCTACAAAGGCTGCGGCTCTTAAACTTTCTGCAGATTGTGCGAATATGGCACCAGAAGGCATGGGTGCTTTGACTTATGCGTATCATGCGCGAGCACTCATTGCAGCTGGTGATAAAAAGTCTGCTCTTGAATGGGCTACCAAAGCCGAAGGATTACTGGATAAGCATTCCGAAAAGAATCAATTAGAAGCTCTGAAGAAGTTTGTTGCTGGTGTCAAAGCTGACGCACAAAAGTAACTTCTAACCACCCAACTATCTCTGGAATTGCCAGATCAACATTACGCCTTCTAAATTATTTTAGGAGGCGTAATCCATTTAAGATTACGATAACCGTAGACCCTTCGTGACCTAAAACTGCTAGCGGAAGGGGCAGCTTGGTGACAAAGGAGGCGATTGTCAAAAAGGAAATCATTGAAATCGCGATGGTCATGTTTGCCCTAATGATTCCCCTGGTTCGACGACCAAGCAGAATAAGCTCTGGAATTGCAGAGAGCCTGTCGTTCATGAGCACTACGTCAGCGGCCTCAAGCGCAACATCTGAGCCTAGACCACCCATGGCGATGCCTACCGAGGCCAGCGCCAGGCTCGGAGCATCATTTACGCCATCGCCTACCATCATGACATTGCCCTGCTCGGTCAATTTTTGAATGATTTGGGTTTTATCTGATGGGAGTAACTCAGCATTAAATTCCTTCAACCCCACTTGTTCGGCGACTTTTTCTGCTGTTTCGCGTTTGTCCCCAGTTAACATCATTACACGCTTGATACCGATGTTGTAGAGGTCTGCTATTGTCGTTTTAGCCTCTCGTCTGATTGAATCACCCAAGGCAAATACTGCAATCACTGGCATTTTATTGGATGGAAGTATCCCGGATGCAAAAACAGTGGTTCTGCCCTCCTTTTTCCAAATGAGCGCTTGAGAAGCGACAACTTCCGGAATTGCAATGTTGAAATGCTTGAGGAGTTTATCGCTTCCGACTTTCCATTCCGAATTCAAGACTGTAGAGGACAAACCTAATCCAGGGTGCGTTTCAGAGTGAGTAGGTGGGCTAATTATTACGTCAAATTGTTTTGCCGTTCGAATAAACGCTTCACCGATTGGGTGTGAGGAGTGGCTTTCTACTGAGGAAACACATTGCAGGATTAGTAGGAAGGCCTCATCTGGAGTTGTATCTTGGTTCCAGACGGTGTGATTGTCACTGATTGGAGATTGGTTTTGGATGTTCACGAACATTCCGTGCATAAGGACGGGTTTTCCTTCGGTGATAGTCCCTGTCTTGTCCATCGCTATGAAATTGATACTGGCTGCATTTTCGATGAATTCACCGCCGCGCACGAGGATTCCGCTACGGGCTGCTTTGGCTAATGCACTGAGCGTGGCTGCGGGTGTGGAAATGACAAGTGCGCATGGACTGAGGCCTACTAACAGGATCAGTGAGAAATAGAAGGCATCTTGGGGAGGCTGATTCAGGAGCAATCTCACTCCCCAGGAGGTGAAGAATGCCAGGAGGACAAAAATAGTGTATTTTTGACCGAACCATTGACTGATTTTTTCTCCCGAGGCTTTGTTTTCTTGGCTCTCTTTTACGAGCGCGATGATGCGATCTAGTGAGCTGTTTCCGTCTTCCTGGGTTACTTTGATGACAATGGAACTACTTAGATTTTGAGTTCCAGCGACGACCTTTGCGCCAAGTTGCTTTTCTACCGGGACAGATTCTCCCGTCAGTGAGCTTTCATCAACAGACGTTGACCCTTGTATGATTTCACCGTCAAGAGCGATTTTGTCGAAAGCTCTGATGAGGATGTGGTCGCCGGCCCGTGCCTGCTCGATGGGGATTTCGGTTTCAACGCCGTTTTCTACTTTGAAGACACTGTTGGGCCTCAATGCCATCAGCTTTTCGATAGCGGATTTTGTTTTTGCCATCGCCATTGATTCGAGCATGGTAGAGAGACTGAATAGGAAGAATAGAGCGGCTGCATCTTGTGTCCTTTGTATTGCAATTGCTCCTACAGCCGCCACGATCATGAGGACATTTACGTCCAGTTCACGATTTTTGAGTGACTCCAATGCTGATTCGAACGCATAAATTGAACCAGTTAGCACAGAAAGATACGCTAACCAATTGAGCCCGGGAGCAAAAGAAAGTCCAAGTGTGAGGGCACAGATAAGCGTAAGGATTGATCTTGGGTTCAGTGTCATGTTTCGTGATTGAGGTGGAAGGTCAAAGGTAAAAGCTGTTGATGATTATTCAATCATAGTAGCTGGTTAGAGCCACGTAGATGAAAATCGATGAGAGATTTTATGCGAAGGACGACTAATGAACTTTGCTTTATCTGGTTGACGCTTTTTGGAGAATCAGAAACGAGATTTTGTTTGCTCAGCCAATTGAATGATTGGAGGTGCACTGCAGCTGTTGGCCATGGGATTCTTTTGTAGCTCACCGCTCTATAAAAATTCAATTCCTTGACATACAGGGTGTCCGCTGGTATCATATCTCCTTGCCGCTGAATGGTTTGAGCGAAAAATAAGAAAGCCGAAAGGAGTTCTTGAGTAGCTGAAATTGATTAGAGGCAAGTAACGAAAGTTCTTTGAAAACCGCATATTGAGAATACAAGAAACGCATCGAGCAACTCTATAAGTGTTGCATAAACAAGCTTAAGAGGGCCGACGACGAATGCCTAGGGACAAATTGCCGAAGAAGGACGCGTAAGCGGCGAAACGTCTAGGGGAGCTGCACAGAAGCTTTGATCCTAGAATTTCCGAATGGAGAAATCCGGCAGAAGTAATGTTCTGTCACTCATGCCTGAACACATAGGGCATGTAGAGGGAACGTGGTGAACTGAAACATCTAAGTAACCACTGGAAAAGAAATCGAATGAGATTCCGTAAGTAGCGGCGAGCGAAAGCGGAAAAGCCCAAACCACTTTGTTTACGAAGTGGGGTTGTAGGACCATCACTCACTTCTTTTAACTGAGTCAATCGCAAGCAAGCAATTGCGAGGTTGATTTAATTAAAGGAAGTGAGAAAACCAATGGAATTGATTAATAGAACAGGTTTGGAAAGACCGGCCACAGAGGGTGATAGCCCCGTATATGAAAATACAAAACCAATTTGAAGATGGCACCTGAGTAGCACGGAGCACGTGGAACCCCGTGTGAACCCGCCGAGACCACTCGGTAAGGCTAAATACAATTTGTCACCGATAGTGCATCCAGTACCGTGAGGGAAAGGTGAAAAGAACCCCGGGTAGGGGAGTGAAATAGAACCTGAAATCGTCGTGTCCACAAACAGTCAAAGCACAATGTTTGGAGTAATCCAATCAAGTGCGATGGCGTACCTTTTGCAGAATGAGCCTGCGAGTTACTAGTATTGGCAAGCCTAAGTGTTTTAGACACGGAGGCGGAGGGAAACCGAGTTCGAATAGAGCGTCAAGTCAGTATTAGTAGACCCGAAACTGCGTGATCTTGCCATGGTCAGGTTGAAGTGATGGTAACACATCATGGAGGACCGAACTCATAGACGTTGAAAAGTCTCGGGATGAACTGTGGTAAGTCCGGTGAAATGCCAATCGAACGCAGAGATAGCTGGTTCTCCCCGAAATGCATTGAGGTGCAGCGTCTGGAATTGTTTTATGGGGGTAGAGCACTGAATGGGCTAGGGGTCTTACCCGATTACCGAACCCAACCAAACTCCGAATACCATAAAATTGAGCCAGGCAGTGAGACGGTGAGTGATAAGATCCATCGTCAAAAGGGAAACAGCCCAGATCGACAGCTAAGGGCCCTAAACGATAACTAAGTGTGAAACGATGTGAGATCGCGTAAACAGCCAGGAGGTTGGCTTGGAAGCAGCCACCCTTTAAAAAGTGCGTAATAGCTTACTGGCCGAATGTGATCTTGCGCGGATAATGTAAGGGGGCTAAAGTTATCTTCCGAAGCTTCGGGATCATTCAATAGAATGATCGGTAGGGGAGCGTTGAGTATGCAGTGAAGCCGTAGCGGAAGCAACGGTGGAGCGTACGCAAGTGAGAATGCAGGCATGAGTAGTGATAAGAAAGGTGAGAATCCTTTCCGCCGAAAATCTAAGGTTTCTCCGGCTATGTTCGTCAGACGGAGGTTAGGCGGTCCCTAAGGTGAGGCCAGAAGGCGTAGCCGATGGACATCTGGTAGACATTCCAGACCCAGGATATGAGCCAAGGGAGGACGTTTCTCAATTTCTGATCCCGCACCGTTGGTTGTTGCGGGCTAGGCCGAAACTCTAACTCTTGTTAAGAGAGTTTTTCAAGTGAGCGAGGCCGGGGAAGGGATCCCTTCGGGGTGAACGAACTCAGAATGCGAGGGGCCTAGAAAAGTCCCGTAGCGTTAATCATATTTCTGACCGTACTGCAAACCGACACAGGTAGATGAGTCGAGGAGACTAAGGCGTTCGAGAGAACTCTCGTTAAGGAACTAGGCAAATGAGCCCCGTACGTTAGCAATAAGGGGCGCCCCGCAAGGGGTCGCAGCGAAGCATCCATGTCGACTGTTTACCAAAAACACAGGTCTCTGCCAAGGCGAAAGCCGAAGTATAGGGGCTGACACCTGCCCAATGCTCGTGGGTTAACAGGAGATGTTAGGGAAGCCAAAGCATTGAATCGAAGGCCGAGCGAATGGCGGCCGTAACTCTAACGGTCCTAAGGTAGCGAAATTCCTTGTCGGCTAAATACCGACCCGCATGAAAGGTGTAACGAATATGGAACTGTCTCAACGAGAAGCTCGATGAAACTGTAGTGCCAGTGAAGATGCGGGCTATGCGCAGTAGCACGGAAAGACACCGTGGAGCTTTACTACACCTTGACATTGTGAATTGGGTGTAAATGCAGAGCGTAGGTGGGAGCGTAAGCACCAATGGAACACCACCCTTTTGCATCTGGTTCACTAACCTGACCCGTAATCCGGGTTGGAGACATTGTCAGGCGGGTAGTTTGACTGGGGCGGTCGCCTCCGAAAAAGTAACGGAGGCGCCTAAAGATCCACTCAGGCTGGTTGGAAATCAGCCGTTGAGCGTATAGGTATATAGTGGGTTTGACTGTGAGACCGACAAGTCGAGCAGGGACGAAAGTCGAGCTAAGTGACCCTCTGATTGTGCGTGGGCACGTCAGGGTTCAACGGATATAAGCTACCCCGGGGATAACAGGCTGATCTTGCCCGAGCGCTCACAGCGACGGCATGGTTTGGCACCTCGATGTCGGCTCGTCGCATCCTGGGGCTGTACAAGGTCCCAAGGGTTCCGGAGTTCACGGATTAAAGCGGCACGCGAGCTGGGTTCAGAACGGCGTGAGCCAGTTCGGTCCCTATCCACTGCGCACGTAAGAAATTTGAGGGGAGTCGTCCTTAGTACGAGAGGACCGGGATGAACAGACCTCTGGTGTACCAGTTGTTCCGCCAGGAGCATACGCTGGGTAGCCACGTCTGGTCGTGATAAGCGCTGAAAGCATCTAAGCGCCAAGTACACCCCAAGATGAGATTTCTCATAATAGTAAGGACACTTGAAGACTACGAGTTTGATAGGTCGCGGCTGTGAGTCCAGTAATGGATTAAGGTGAGCGATACTAATTGTCCGAGGGCTTGATATGCAACATTTATAGAGTTGCTTGATGTGGGTCTTGTATTCAAAAATGTGCGGTTTTCAAAGGGCTGTCTTACTTGACAACCTGAACCGGTTTCCGGGTGACCATAGCGAAGAGGAAACACCTGTTCTCATTCCGAACACAGCAGTTAAGCTCTTCAGCGGCTGAGGTAGTTGCACCGCAGGGTGCCGCGAGAAAGGCGCGTTGCCCGGTTCAAATTTAAGACCACCGAAAGGTGGTCTTTTTTTTCGATGTCTTGTTCAGATAAACCTTTAGTATTTGTTGTCAAACAGCATGCAAACCAACACTTAGCTTCGTCTTTAGTACATAGAAATGTCTGAGACTCCACAGGTTGCGCCGACAGTTTATGACCACCTCACTTTGATGCTTGATCAAATGGTCAGTGTTGCTTGGCAGAAGATAGGACTTCACCCTGATATGGTAACGGGAAAGATTGAACCCAATCTTTCTGATGCTCGAGTTGCCATTGATGTGGCTCAGTATTTGGTTTCTTGCTTGGAAACTCAGGTTGATGACAATCATTCGTGATTTGAAAATTAACTTTGTTCAGCAGCAAGGCGGGAATCAATGATTTATCCTCAAAGTGCGTTTAGGGGATGGGCCTCTGAGATTTCTAACAAACTCGGAATTTCGAACAGAAGTCGAAGTTCTAGTCATTCGAATGCACAAACTATGCCCTCTGCTGAGCAAAGGTTAGAACAGCTTGAACGGTTCAGTACTCATTATAGAGAGTTACTAGATATCATGCATGAAGCATCTATTTATGGTCCCACGAAAGGGCTTGAAACGAGATATGGTGCTTTGCGGATGCAACTAAGGAACTTATATTTGCCATGCAAGCCCTTTGTAGGGGCATATTTGGATACTTTGCTGGGTGAAGGAATCTCGGGAACTTATCGCAAAAAGGTCTATCCATTTGCGTGTTTTTGTGATTCTTTTGAAATCTGTTGGGAGCATGATACACTTGAACAGGCCATTGATTCTGATGAGGCAGTCGTGCTGGGTCGGGTAACCACTACCCTCCAGGCGATGGACTTATATCGTTCCCATCTTTGCTACCTCTTGGCAAAAACAGCATGATTATTGATTGGCGAGATGCAAACCTTGACAAGGTTTTAGACCTATGGAATTCTTTTCATCCTGAAAGATATCGGATTGACATGGAGATATTACGAATCAACACTGTTGATTCGCCTACTTTTGATTGGGGTGCCTCTTGCATTGATATTGACTTTGACAATGATGTCAGGGCGTTTGTGATTATCAAGAAAGCACCTGCCGTGCATCACAAGGTGGCAGACCCTGACGCCATGCACTTAAGTGGTATTGGTTTTGTAGACCCTACGTATGGAATTGATGCTCTTAGCGAAGCAAAGCGAGTACTTAGGCAACGTGGGGTGACCAATTTGCTTTTTGGTATGGATTCCAGGCACTTTTGGCCAGGTGTTCCCGCTGACTTTCCAAAGCTCAATGACTTTTTGATGATAGAAGGGTTTTCGATTTCAGGAGAGTACTTTGATGTTGAGAGGGACTTAACTGGTTACGTGCCACCTCGGGACTTGCCAACTGAAGATGTTGAGTTTCGCCTACTGACGGAGGATGACCATGCGAGTATGGTTCGGTTTTTTGAACGTGAGTTTCCTGGTCGATGGCGATATGACATGCTTTGGAAAGTTGAAAAAGAGGGAAGCTATCATGGCATTGTTGGTCTCATTTATAAGGGAGAGGTGCACGGGTTTGCCTCTATTCAAGATCAATCGACCCGGTTTCCGTTTGGCGGCGGAGTATGGCGACAGGATCTCGGGGCTCATTGGGGTTCATTGGGACCCATTGGAGTCTCGCAGTCGGTGAGAGGTTTTGGGTGGGGCGGTGCACTTCTTGCTGCTGGATTGATGGAGCTACAAAGGCGTGGTGTTCAGCGTTGCATTATTGACTGGACGACTTTGGCAGATTTTTATGGAAAACATGGATTTGAAAAGTCACGAATCTATCGTTCTGCCAAACTGATTATCTAGATCAATGAATCCTGAATCGCGCATTCATGAGTTAAGGGAACTTATCCAGTATCACAACCGCCGCTATTATGCGGAGGATTCTCCGGAGATTTCGGACTCTGAATTCGATTTGCTTTTTCAGGAGCTACTAAGGCTAGAGCGTGAGCATCCTGAGTTTCGAACTGATGACAGTCCGACACAAAAAGTAGGATTTGTTCCCGTCGGGGCATTTCAGCCGTATCAGCATCGTGTTCCGATGCTCTCTCTTGATAATGCGTTTTCTGAAGAGGATTTGCGTTCATTTGACATGAGAGTCAAGCGTGGTTTGAACACCGAGTCTGTGCTGTATTTTTGTGAATTGAAGTTTGATGGTGCTTCATTGTCACTCACTTATGATCAAGGCAAACTTGTTCAAGCTACTACTCGTGGTGATGGAGTAACTGGTGAAGGAATCACAGATAACGCTCGGGTAGTTCAAGGTGTGCCAGCAGAGATTGAATGGAAATTACCCATTGAAATTCGTGGTGAAGTTGTTATGCTCAAGTCAGTTTTTGAGGAACTGAATAGAAAGAGAATTGAGTCGGGAGAGCAAGTTTTTGCTAATCCACGCAATGCGGCAAGTGGAGGATTAAGGCAAATTGATAGCCGCATGACTGCCGATCGAAAATTGACGTTCTTCGGTTACTCGGTAGGATTTGCCGAGCCTGACATTGCTGAATCTCAATCGAAAACGATTGACACTTTGGCGTCGTGGGGTGTGAATGTTTGGCTAGAGCATTGTGTATGTGAATCTATTGAAGATGTAATTCGATTTGTAAATCACATTGAATCCATTCGTGCAGAATTGCCTTTTGGTATTGATGGAGTAGTCGTCAAAGTTGATTCACTCGAACTACAGGCTAAGTTAGGTTCTACTGCTAGGGGCCCAAGGTGGGCGATTGCCAAAAAGTTTGCTGCGGAGCAGGCGTTTACACTCCTCAGAGATATTTCCCTTCAGGTAGGCAGAACGGGAGTAGTGACACCGGTTGCTGAGCTGGAGCCAGTTTCGGTCGGCGGAGTTACAGTTAGTCGAGCGACTTTGCACAACTTTGATGATTTGGCTCGGCGTGATGTTCGTGTGGGTGATATGGTTATCATTCAACGGGCTGGTGATGTCATTCCTGAGGTGGTAGGAGCAGTTTTGGAAAAAAGACCTGCCGACGCGCTACCTGCGGCGGAGCCGACACACTGTCCGGTTTGCGGAACGACCTTGACTCGTGCAACAGGCATAGTGTTTTTGAAGTGCCCGAATTCAAAAGGGTGTTCTGCTCAACTTCGAGGAACTTTGGAGCATTTTGTTGGTCGCAAAATGATGGACATTGAAGGTCTGGGTGAAAAGCAGATTGAAAGATTTTTGGAATTGGGGCTTTTGACCAATGTTGCATCGATTTACCGACTTAAGGAGCGAGAGGCGGAGTTGCTGGCGCTTGATAGGATGGGTGAACAGTCTGTATCGAATCTGTTAAAGGCGATTGAAGATTCAAAGACTCGACCTTTGGCT
>JAPLCS010000362.1 GCA_026392145.1 Fimbriimonadales bacterium
GGCAAGTTCGGCGAGTCGATTTGTCGTTGGTTCGACATCTTCTTGGAGGCCTTTGATTTGCTGTTGGACTTTGGCGATTGCTCGGTCGTAGCATCGTCGAAGCTCTTCGGGTGAATCGAAGGTGAGGATTTCTTCTCGGAGTTCTTGTTTGGAAAGGACCACGGTGTTTGCGTAGTTGATGGCGATGGCGGGTGAGATGTATTTGCCTGCACCGTCATTTACCATGCCGACGAGGTATTGGTGCATGGCATCTCGATCTCGCGGGATTCGGTCGCACACCTTCGACTTGGCGGTTCTGAGAGCTTTTAGATTAGATTGCAGTTCATCAAGTTCGCCTTCGATGTCTGGGTTGATGAGCTCTTGTCTGCGGATGTCGGATTTGAGCGTTTTCAGTCGACTTTCGATTTGGGTTTGCTCTTTGGCGACTTGTTCGAGCCTTGATTGGGCTTTTTGCTTTGCGAGCTTGACACTTTTTAGGCCGGTACGTAGCCTTGGTAGGCTTTTGTGAACTTCCTCTTGGCCTGCGATGACCAGTCTGGACGTGCCAAAAGACAGTCCGATTGCGATTAACAATGCGAATCCGATTTTGGAGCCTTTCAGTTGGTTCCGACCGGATGCAGTTGTCGTATTTCCCCTTTCAGTGCCAGGAGCCACTGAATTTTCGACAATTCTACTCATTTCCCCTCAGGCACTGGAGGGGTTGGAGGACCCCTCAGCGCCGTGACTTCCGGACACCACCTTAAATGGTCGGCCCGAGCCTTATGAATTGATAATTGCCAGCGGGAGTGAATCTGTTCGCTGTTAGAATTGCTGGGTAAGGAAAGAACAAGTATCAGTACTGACAGCACAGCTACTGACAGTTGAAATACCTGCCAAATGGAAGTTTTACTGGGTTATACGAGCTTAGATGTTGGGTTAGAACATGCCGTCGAGGTAATTGCCCATGACGATGGTGATGACCATGATGCTGAAGTTATTGACGGCGTGGAGAATCATTCCTGGAACTAGCGATTTGGTTTGGTACGTGAGTCCGCAGCACATCATGGCGATGGTCGTGAGGGGAAGGATTCCGATGAATCCTTGTGGGTGGATTCCGGCAAACATGAGACTTGATAGGATGGCTCCAATGAGGGGGCTTCTGGTAAGCGTTGTAATGGCGGGGAACAGTAGTCCTCGGAAGAGAAATTCTTCCCAGATGGGGGCTACTACGCAGCCGAGGACGAGGATTTTGGCGATGGTGGCAGTATCGTTTGAATTGAGGAGTTGTTCGCTGGCGGGATGGGATCCCCCGGCGACAAACCGAGACAGGATGCTGAGGATGACGAGTTCGAAAGCGAGTACGGGTACGTTGGCGAATAGACCGCCTATTCCCCAGGCTAGCTTTTCTCCCATGCGACTGAATTCGATCCCCATTTTCTTTGCGGAAAGTTGGAGCCCGAGAATGGGCACTTTCATCAGTACGATGAGGGTGATAGCTATGGCTAGGTAGGGAACGAACCAGAAGCTTTGTTTTGAAATAAGGAGGCTACTTACTAGGTAGCTGAGGAAGAGATAGACTGCGGCGAGTGCGACGCGGTCGGCTTCTGCGAGGGTGAGGGAGGAGAGTGGACCGCCTCGTGGTAGGAGTTTGCCGTTTCTCCGTGCGGAGTTGTAGTAGATCCAGACTCCGCATCCGATCATCCATGCGAGGAATCCCATCATGGTAATAAGTGAGAAGACGATTGCTGGCGTGGAGTCGAAGGTTTTGCCACGCACGGTTGTATCTCCCAGTTTTTCTCGAATTTGAACATCGGCGATTTTGGATGCGAGGTCTTTTTTGTCGAGTTGGTTGAGAAATACTTCTGCCGATTTTTTGTCGATTTTGGTCGCGAGAAAGAGGTTTGCGAAGGCTTTATCGCTCTCCGATTTTGAGGCGAGGAGATTGGTGATGTCCTTGTCGAATGGCTTTTGCTTGTCTTCGACTCTGAGGACGATTCTCATTCGTTGGGCTTCTGGTTTGGACTTTGCGTCTTCCAGGAGGTTTTCAATTTCGTCTTCAAAGAGCGGCGTAGTTTTTGTGTCGCGCTTGCTCATTTGTGAGAGTGCCATCTTCATCTCAATCATCTTGTTGGCGATGGCTGGATTCTGTGCGAGTGCTTTTTTGCCTTTTGATGAGGTTGCTGATTCGTAGACGGCGGAGGCAATCATCATTCCAAAGAGCCCGAACAGCACGACCCACACCCATGGAAGTCTTTTGAGGTTGGGTTTGGGAGGCCCGGATGTTACTTCGAACTTGGGTTCGGGGCGCTCATAATTGGGAAGCTGGAATTCCGCCATGTAATGTTAGAAGGGTACCGCCTTCGGGATTGAAAGATTCGTGAGCTGGGATGTATTCGAAATTAGATCGGGCTCGGAGTTATCCTCCTTGCTCGATGGTGGGAATATTTTTTTGACCAACGTTAAAGGAAATCTCTCAGCCGTTTATTCTTGGCGATGATTCGGAGTTTTCGAATGGCCTGGGTTTCGATTTGCCGTACTCTTTCGCGTGAAATTTGAAGTTCAGCTGCCACTTCCTCTGGCTGCATTTCTGATCCGTCCATGCGGAATCTGAGACCCATGACTCGTTGCTCTCGTTCGTTGAGTTCGAGGAGGATTCTTTGGAGTTCTTCGATGACAGCTTCTGAAATTGCTTGGTCCTCGGGTCCGTTTCCACTTTGATCTCGGACCAGGCTGCCCAGGGTTGAGCCAGTTCCGTCTCCGATGGGGTTATCGAGTGAGAGCAGGTCTTGGGCAGAAGTGATGATGTGGATCATCTTCTTTTCCGGCATTCCCATGATTCGGGCAAGCTGTTCGCTGGAGGGTTCTATGCCGGTTTCTCGCAAGTAGTTGGCTCGCTCGCGCTCGATGCGGCGAATGGTTTGTGAGACGTGGGCGGGGAGCCGGATGGATTTTGACTTGTTGTCAATGGCTCTTCCGATAGCTTGGCGAATCCAGTGGGTTGCGTAGGTGGAGAATCTGAACCCACGGTCTGGGTCGAATCGTTCGGCGGCTTGCATCAATCCGATCGCTCCTTCTTGGATGAGATCTTCGAGGGGAATGGCGCGGGACTTGTAGCCTTTGGCAATGTTAATGACCAACCGCATGTTGGCTTCGATGAGGCGCTCTCTCGCGAGTTTGTCTCCTCTTCGGGCCGCTGAAGTCAGCAAAATTTCATCCTCTACAGAGAGGAGTGGCACCTGTGTTAAACGGCTTAAATAACTCGGCAGGCCTTCTTCCATTGTTTGTGCGGTTTGTTTTTGTGCTGACAATTTAAATTCCCTGATTCAGGTTTTTTTTGGCTTAGTTCATTTTTTGAAATGTGGTGGCTGATATTGGTGAGTTCGTTTCTGGAAGCGTGGTCGAAATTCTCAACTTCGGATGGTTGAAATTGAACTTAGTTTGGATTTGTACCTCTTATTCCCTATGACGCATGATTTTGCCAACAAGTTCTGTGCCATTTGCCTAGATTGTGAAAAATTACGCAACTGAGTGATTTTATAGTTGACGGATTTTTGAGTTAATGGTTACGGAGTTTTTTTGGGGTTAGGACGGGGAAAAGAAATATATGGCTTCGGCGACTTTTAATCCACTTGATTCGGCATGGAATCTTATGCGGACGGCTAAGTTAGTTTGTAAGGCTGTGGAGTCGACTACCCCACCATTTTTGAAAAAGTTGACGTTCTCATCTAGCTTGAGTCGCCACTCGGTGCCTTGAGCATCGGTGATGGTGAGGGTTGATTTTTCGGAGTCGAACGCTTGCAGGGTGCCAAAGAGGATGTTGTTTTTGACATTTGTGTCGAGTTCTTTGTGGAGCGTGTCGGTGAGAAGTTCAACGGATGTTTTGAGGGAGGGAGTGGTTCGTGGTTGGACCCAGTAGGTATTTCCGACTTTGAGATCCTTGATGCCGGAGAGTTTGTTGTTGATTAGGACTCGTGATTTCTCGTTGGTGAGGTAGTTGAATCGAGTTCCGTCGGCGAATTGGAATTGGATGGTGCCTGGTTTGCCCGCAATTAGTTTTCCGAGTTGAACGTTTTTTCGGTTGTCCTTGAGCCAACGATAGGTGGTTGGGTCGGTGAGTTCTTCGATGACGGTTCCAAGTTTTTTGGACGTTTTGAATTCGGCGATAATTTGGTCTCCGATGACAAACGATTGGGGTGGCTGTTCGGTGAAATTCTTCCAGAACTTGGTGTCTTGGTCCACTCGGTAGGCATAGGTTCCGAAATTGTCTTTGAATCCGAAGCCAAATTGATTGATGGAAACGATGGTTGCTTCGAGGGGTGGAAGTTGGATGGTGGTTTGGGTAGGTTGAGTTTGGGTGGGTTGAGTTTGGGTGGCGTTGGTTTTTTGTGGGCGGGCGGTGGCGGACTGATTGCTCGTCAAGATGAGTGAAACCGCTAAAGTGAGCCACAGTGAGCCATTTCTTCGGCAATGGAATCTATAATGAAGGCAGTCGGAAAGTGGACTTTTTGGCAGAGATTTTATTGGCATGAACGAAGAGGCGCTTGTAGGGAAGCATATTGCGGATTGGAA